>JBEDHB010000160.1:0-3000 GCA_041174325.1 Pseudomonadota bacterium | reverse complement strand
TGGGTCAAGAAGAACTACCCCCAAGTTCAAGTGATTGGCGGCAATATTGCCACCGGAGAAGCGGCCAAGGCACTTGCGGATCATGGTGCTGATGGTGTGAAAGTCGGCATTGGTCCTGGCTCTATTTGTACCACCCGCATTGTGGCAGGCGTCGGGGTTCCCCAAATTACTGCAGTGGTTAATGTTGCTAACGCACTTAAAGGAACCGGTATTCCATTAATTGCGGATGGTGGGGTGCGCTACTCGGGAGATGTTGCGAAAGCCCTTGCCGCTGGTGCCAATAGCGTGATGATGGGCGGTATGTTTGCTGGAACGGAAGAGGCGCCTGGCGAGGTCTTTTTATATCAGGGGCGATCGTACAAGAGTTATCGTGGCATGGGTTCCTTGGGAGCAATGGCCGACGGTGCAGCCGATCGGTACTTCCAAGAAGATATCAGTGCTGCCAATGCCGAGAAATTAGTCCCCGAGGGCATTGAGGGGCAAGTACCATATAAAGGAAGTGTCCTTAGTATCTTGCATCAACTGAGTGGCGGAATTCGTTCGTCGATGGGCTATTGTGGTTGCACAACCATTGCTCAGTTACATGAGAAGGCTAGTTTTGTGGAGATTACTTCTGCGGGAGTGCGAGAGTCGCATGTCCATGATGTAAAGATCACGAAGGAAGCCCCTAACTATCACATTGATTAAGAATCGCTTGAGCAAAACTGTGCACGATACGATTCTGATTCTTGATTTTGGTTCACAAGTTACCCAATTGATTGCCCGTCGTGTGCGGGAGTCAAAAGTCTATTCCGAGATCTGGCCTTATGACTCGGATCCTGAACGAATCAAAACTTTTGTTCAAGAACATCACTGCAAAGGGATCATTCTTTCGGGTGGACCAAGCTCAGTGACCGAACCCAACAGTCCCAGAGCCCCTGAGATCGTCTTTCAACTCAATATTCCTGTCCTTGGGATTTGTTACGGTATGCAAACCATGGCAACTCAATTGGGCGGTCAGGTTGCCTCGGCCGAGTCTTTAGGTAAAGCTCGAGAGTTTGGGTATGCCGAGGTACGTGCCCGCGGGCATACCGATTTACTCAAGGATATTGAGGACCATCGCACCGCTGAAGGCCATGGGATTCTGAAGGTGTGGATGAGTCATGGCGACTCGGTTACTGAGTTACCTCCTGGATTTAAATTAATGGCCTCTACACCATCATGCCCACTTGCGGGAATGGCCAACGAAGAAAAGCATTTTTATGGGTTTCAGTTTCATCCAGAGGTGACTCATACCTTAAAAGGCAAAGAGATCTTGAATCGCTTTGTGCATGAAATTTGCCAATGCTGTGCTGATTGGGTGATGGGTGATTACATTGCTGAAGCGGTAGCCAAGATCAAAGAGCAAGTGGGTAGCGACGAAGTTATTTTGGGCCTATCGGGCGGCGTGGACTCCAGCGTCGCTGCAGCACTCATTCATCGGGCGATCGGTTCACAGCTAACGTGTGTGTTTGTTGATCATGGACTGCTGCGCCTTCACGAAGGCAAGATGGTGATGGATATGTTTGCCCGTAACTTAGGGGTCAAAGTGATTCATGTGGATGCCTCCCATGAGTTTTTATCCAAGTTAAAAGGCGTGACTGATCCTGAGCAAAAGCGCAAAATTATCGGCAAAGAATTTGTCGAAGTATTTCAGCGTGAGTCTGACAAGATCAAGAATGCCAAGTGGCTTGCCCAAGGCACGATATATCCCGATGTGATTGAGTCGGCAGGTAAGGGTAAAAATAGTGCCCATACGATTAAGAGTCACCATAACGTTGGCGGACTGCCTGAGGATATGCACCTCAAACTTCTCGAGCCGTTGCGGGAGTTATTTAAAGATGAAGTGCGAGCCTTAGGCGTTGAACTCGGTTTACCAAAAGAGATGGTCGATCGACATCCGTTCCCAGGTCCAGGCTTGGGCGTCCGAATTTTAGGTGAGGTAAAGCCTGAGTTTGCCGATCTTTTGCGCAGAGCAGATGCTATTTTCATTGAAGAACTTCGTAATACGATTGACCCAAGCACAAACCAGTCATGGTACGCATTGACTAGTCAGGCGTTTGCGGTCTTTCTGCCCGTGAAATCCGTTGGCGTGATGGGGGATGGGCGCACCTATGAATATGTGGTGGCGCTGCGCGCTGTACAAACTCAAGACTTCATGACTGCGCATTGGGCTCATCTTTCGCATGAACTTCTTGGAAAAGTATCGAATCGCATCATTAATGAAGTGCGCGGCATCAATCGCGTGGTCTTTGATATCAGCGGTAAACCACCATCGACGATCGAGTGGGAATAAATAGTGAAGCCGGATCTCCAGCTTCCGAATTTACCTGATGGTAGGCATTATCGTTTCCATGCCATGGTTAAGCCATCTGGAGCAGAGTGCAATATTGATTGTGATTATTGTTTTTATCTTCATAAAACCGATTTGCTAGATCATCGTCCGCATGCTCGCATGGACGATTCTGTTTTAGAGCAGCATATTCGCCAATATATTGAGGGTCAAACTGGTGAGCAGGTGGTGTTTTCTTGGCAAGGAGGCGAACCAACTCTGATGGGTTTACCGTTTTATCAACGCGTGGTTCGGTTACAAAAAAAGTACGCCAAACCAGGTCAGCGAATTGAGAATGATCTACAAACAAACGGTTTAGCACTAGATGATGTCTGGATCAATTTCTTGAAAGAACATCAATTCCATGTTGGCTTGTCAGTTGATGGTCCACGAGAACTGCATGATCACTATCGTAAAACTCGAAATGGTAAGCCGACCTTTGATTATGTGATGACAGCCGCCAAGAAATTAGCTGCTGCTCACATTCCATTTGCCGCCTTGTGCGTTGTAAATCGAATCAATGCGAAACATCCTAAAGAAGTCTATCGATTTTTGGCTGATGAGCTTGGAACCTGGCGAGTTCAATTTAATCCAGCAGTAGAGCCTCGCAGTTTTAAGCAGAACGCCCCCGGCAAGATGGATTTTTCATC
>JBEDHB010000159.1:0-3013 GCA_041174325.1 Pseudomonadota bacterium | reverse complement strand
ATCCAGAGTTCAATGCTTCGCTCGACGGCGATGATCTCGTGCTCAAAAAGTATTTTCATATTGCCTTCGCAGCTGACACTCCAAATGGTCTCGTTGTACCGGTGATTCGTAATGCGGATCAAAAAGGGATCTTCGAGATTGCCAGAGAGACCGCAGAACTCGCAGCGCTTGCCCGTGAGGGCAAGTTAAAGCCCGAGCAAATGCAAGGAGCCAGTTTCACGATTTCATCTTTGGGCGGAATTGGTGGCACTTACTTTTCTCCCATCATTAATGCTCCCGAGGTGGCGATTCTGGGTGTTAGCAAAGCCGCGATGAAACCAGTTTGGGATGGCAAAGCGTTTGTACCCCGATTAATTTGCCCTTTGTCACTCACGGCCGATCACCGGGTGATTGATGGAGCATTGGCGACTCGCTTTAATGTCTACATCTCGCAGTTACTCGCCGACTTCCGTCGTGCTGTTTTGTAGGAGAGGGCGATGAGTCAACATGCGATCGTAGTACCTGATATTGGCGATTACTCGGATATACCGGTCATCGAAGTTTTGGTGAAAGTCGGTGATGCCATTGAAAAAGAACAGCCCCTGATTGTTCTGGAATCGGATAAAGCCACCATGGAGGTCCCCGCTGATCAAGCGGGCACCATCACAAGTCTTGCTGTCAAAGTGGGTGATAAGGTCAGTAAGGGTTCAGTGATTGGTCAGCTCGAGGTATCGGGTGCAGCAGCATCGTCTCCGCCCGCTGCAACAGCAGCATCCAATCCTGCGATTACTAAATCGCCAGTACCACCAGTATCGCCAGCACCACCTCCAGCAATTCCCGTTCCAGCAGGTGCCTATCAGGGCAAGGTGCAGCATGAATGCGAGGTACTCGTGTTGGGCGCTGGCCCCGGTGGCTATAGCGCAGCATTTCGTAGTGCAGACCTTGGTGCGAATGTAATTCTGGTGGAGCGTTATCCAACCCTCGGTGGCGTTTGCCTGAATGTCGGTTGCATTCCATCGAAAGCACTCTTGCATACCGCAGCCGTGATGGATGAGGTCAAACACATGGCCAAGCATGGTATTGAATTTGCTCCTCCCAAAATTAATCTCGATCAATTGCGCCAACATAAAGAGGGTGTGATTGCCAAATTAACTGGTGGTCTAGCGGGTATGGCCAAGATGCGTAAGGTCAATGTGGTGCGGGGTCTGGGACGTTTTCTGGATGCTAATCATGTGGAAGTCGATCAATGTACAGGGAGCGGACAGGATCTAACGGGTCAGAAAGAAGTGATCCGTTTTCAGAAAGCCATCATTGCAGCTGGTAGTCAACCGATTGCATTGCCATTTATGCCCAAAGATCCTCGCGTGGTGGATAGCACTGGCGCGTTATTACTGAACAGTATTCCGAAGCGCATGTTGGTGATCGGTGGTGGCATCATCGGTTTAGAGATGGCCACGGTCTATAGCGCACTTGGCTCTCGCATCGATATTGTGGAGATGACGGATGGCCTAATGGCTGGGGCTGATCGCGATCTCGAGCGCGTTTGGGAAAAGATGAACGCGCATCGTTTCGATCACATTATGCTTAAAACCCGTGCGGTTCGTGCAGAAGCCAAGCCCGATGGCATTGAAGTTCATTTTGAGGGCGATAAAGCACCTAGTTCTCCGCAGCTCTATGACTTGGTCCTTGTAGCAGTGGGGCGCACCCCCAATGGCAAGAAGATTGATGCAGGCGCTGCTGGTGTGCAGGTTGACGAGCGAGGATTTATTTCGGTGGATGCGCAAATGCGAACCAATGTAGCGAACATCTTTGCGATTGGTGACATCGTTGGACAACCGATGTTAGCGCATAAGGCCGTGCATGAAGGCCATGTAGCTGCCGAAGCAGCGGCGGGTCAGAAGTCCTACTTTGATGCCAAGCAAATTCCGTCGGTAGCCTATACCGATCCAGAGGTGGCATGGGCAGGGCTTACCGAAGAGCAATGTAAAGCACAAGGTATTGCGTATGAGAAAGGCCTGTTCCCATGGGCAGCCAGTGGACGAGCGATTGCTAACGGTCGTGATGAAGGCTTTACTAAACTACTCTTTGATGCCAACACCCATCGTATTATTGGTGGAGGGATTGTTGGAACCAATGCGGGTGATCTGATTGGTGAGGTTTGTCTGGCCATTGAGATGGGAGCGGATTCAGTGGATATTGGAAAAACCATTCATCCCCATCCAACCCTCGGAGAGTCTATAGGATTGGCCGCAGAGGCACACCATGGATCGTGTACCGATTTACCACCAGTGAAGAAGAAGTAGCTTGCAGTTCTAAAGAACTAAAAACCCCGCCGTAGCGGGGTCTTTACATCACCTGTTTTGAAAATTACTCAGAGGATTTCTTTGAGGCTTTGGCTGCTTTGGTGGCAGCTTTGGTAACAGTATCAGCCGCATTTTGCATATTGGCTTGCGCAACTTCCACTGCGTGCTTGATGGCTTTTTGGCTGGTCTCGTAGCTATTATTTGCTGCGGCGATCGCTTGCTTCATCATTTGCACAGCAGCATCGGAACCAGCAGGGGCGTTTTTGGTCCATTCATCGACCATCGATTGCAGTTTTTTCTGGTTCGCTGCGAACTCTTCTTCTGCGGACTTAGTAAAGGCATGGGTGCTATCTTGAGCAATCTCATAAAGATCACGTCCATAGTTCATCATGCGCTCAGCCATCGGCTGGATCATTTCAGCTTGTTGGGTAATCAGTTGCTGTACGTCGCGAACCTCCAGCGCTTTCTTAGCATTGCTCATACTCTCGCTCAAGCTGTTCTTGGCAATTTGCATATTGAGCTCAACGAGTTTCTCAACGCTTTTGAGGGCTTGGTTGGTAAGACCGGCGAGGGTCTCAAGGTTGGCCTTTTGGGCTGCTGCAATTTGTTCAGGGGTTAGGTTCATCATGGACTCCTTCAGTTAACGGGGGAGACTAATTTAGTCATCTTACCCTCATTTTAAAAGATAATTTGTTGCATTGCAACAAAAAGGTTAGCTCTAAGGTTAATAT
>JBEDHB010000158.1:0-3086 GCA_041174325.1 Pseudomonadota bacterium | reverse complement strand
GGATCCCCTTGCAAAGTCACTCATCGGCACTTTAAATGCATCGACAAACCATTGAAAGCCTGGGGGAATAAATTCACCAAAAGGAACTAAGTGATGTTTATCGTAGTGGTATATCGACTGTTCTTTAGAAAAGCCACTGACTCGATTGGAATACTGAACCGCGGTATCACCCCTAGCAATTTTGCCAATTAAGCCGAGTAATACATGACTATCGGTTTCATTCACAAACGCTTGAATGCGTTCAATCGATTGATCAGGAATGTCTGGTTCGGGCCAAGGAAATGCGGTCTCAGGGACAATGATCAAATCGGCTGGGGCTTTAATGATTTGATCCCGATAGAAATGGATTTGTTTCAGGATTTCAGCGGGATTAAATTTGAGGCTTTGTTCAAAGTTCCCCTGAATCAGTCGCACCATGATGGGCGAGTCTTTGGGGCTTGTAAACGACCAGACCCCTAAGATCTGGACAATCACAACCATTCCCAGTACTACAGCGATATTGCGTAGCTGGAGCCGACTCAATTGCAAGGCGGCCCAGATAAATAAAAAGGTACAAGCTAAGCCGCCCAAGTAGGGCGCGATATTGGCAAATGGACCATTCACTTGCGACTCTGCAAAGCCCATCCACGGAAATCCTGTAAATACTTGCCCTCGTAAATACTCAGTCAGTACCCATGCTGCAGGGATCGCAAGGGATCGCCACGGAGAATGGGTGACTTGCTGCGCAATGAGATTGGCCAATCCAAAATAGACTGCCATTAGACTGGCTAGAGCAAGAACGGCAAGACTTGATAACCAAATCGACATCCCACCCACATCGTGCAGGCTAATAAAAATCCACCAAAGGGCTGGCACAAAATAGCCAAGACCGAGTAAGAATCCGCTTCGAAAAGCTTCACTGAATTTTGGTTCGCTACTCCGACCTAGAACGTATAAAGCGTAAGCAAATAAGGCAATTTGAATATAGCCACTAAATGGCAGCTCGCTCGCGACTGCTAAGAGAACCCCTAAAAATACTAGTAAGGCGCCATGAATAAGGGGATTGGCCTGAGGACGACTACTTTGCAATTAAGAATCTGTAGCCGAAACGTTAGGTGTTGCAATGCGGCGCATCAGAAGGATATGCACTTGACGGGGATCAGCGCGTTGGACCTCAAACTCAAAACCGTCGATGCGAACACGCTCGCCAAATTTTGGTACTCGACCCAAACGTTGAATCACTAGCCCCGCCACGGTTTCTACGTCTTCAGCCGAGAAGTCAGTTTTCAGCTCTTCATTGAGTTGTTCCAGTTCGGTCATGCCCTTAATGCGATAGTCACCATTTTTTAAGACGGTCACGTTGTCAGCGTCTTCATCGATATCATGCTCATCTTCAATATCACCGACAATTTGCTCAATCACATCTTCAATGGTGATCATTCCAGCTACACCACTGTATTCGTCAACCACAATGGCTAAATGATTGCGGTTATTACGAAAGTCCTTGAGGAGTACGCTTAGGCGTTTTGATTCGGGAATAAAAACAGCCGGTCGTAGCCAGTCACGAATCTGAAAATCTTTTTCAGTGAAATGGCGCAATAGATCTTTTGCCAACAGAATACCGATGACTTGATCCCGTTGACCTTCATAGACTGGGAAGCGAGAGTGGCCAGTTTTGACCACGTCTTCAATGATTTGTGCCAAGGGAGCATTGATGTCAATCCAGTCGATTTGGGCACGAGGCAGTAATACATCGCGAGCAGATAATTCGCCAACCTGAAAAACACCCTCGATCATGGAAAGTGCATCGGCATCCATTAGCCCATCTGCTTGCGCTTCACGAAGAGTCTCAATCAGCTCTTTGCGCTGCGCTTTGGGATCAGAAGACTGGTCGGAAAAAAACGCACTTAGGCGGTCAATCAGGCTATTTGACATAAATTAGTAGACAGCATAAAACATTTTTATGACAGTCTGTTCAGATATTAATTTCTAGTAGGGGTTTGGAAAGCCAAGCGATTGCAAAATCTTGATCTCAAGTGCTTCCATTTGTTTGGCATCTTTTGGCTTCAGATGGTCATAGCCTTTAGCATGTAAGCAGCTATGAATCAGAAGGTGGGCTAGGTGTGCCACCAGCGACTTTTGTTGTTCCTTAGCTTCTGCACGCAGGATTGGTAAACATAAAACAATATCCGCTTCAATCGCTTTTCCCTGGGTTGGGTAGGAAAATGTGAGGACATTGGTCGGTTTATCAAATCCCCGAAAAAAAAGATTGAGATCATGGGCTTCGGCTTTATTCACAAAACGAACAGTGAGCATCACTTTGCTTTGAAAGCAGGCCCGAGCCCAGTGACGGATTTGTGCCAAACTCGCAATACTCAAAACCTGGTTTTGCAAGGCTTGCGTGGCAAACTGGAGATCAAGATTCAGAGTTTGGTTCATCAATTAATTTAGACTAAAGAATGAACAATTTCACCGCGTAGGGTGTGCTTCAGAACTTCGGTGACTTTAACCTCGAGCATCTGACCCATCCATTGATCGACTGCGCTCTGATCAGAATCGCTCTCGGGGATGACGATATTGACCACGCGATTATTCTCAGTGCGCCCCAGCAGATGTGCGTTATCACGAGTGAAGCCTTCAATTAGGACCTGTTCATGATTACCTAGCATTGCTTGACTGACCGTGAGCGCTTGAGAATCAATTTGGGCAATCAAACGTTGTAAACGCTTTAATTTGACTGCGTAGGGCGTGTCGTCCTCTAGATTAGCTGCGGGAGTGCCGGGTCGAGGACTGAAAATAAATGAGTAGCTGTTATCAAACTGTAGTTCGGTCACCATATCCATCAGCTTTTCAAAGTCAGCCTCTGTTTCCCCAGGAAAGCCTACGATGAAATCACTCGAGAGCGAGAGCTTGGGGCGAACCGAGCGCATCTTACGAATAATGCTTTTGAACTCTAAGCCTGTGTAGCCACGCTTCATGGCCGACAAAATTTTGTCCGAGGCGTGTTGCACAGGTAGGTGTAAATGACTCACTAATTGTGGAACTCGGTCATAAACATCAATGAGGCGCTGGGTAAATTCTTTTGGGTGGCTCGTAGTAAACCGAAT
>JBEDHB010000157.1:0-3104 GCA_041174325.1 Pseudomonadota bacterium | reverse complement strand
CCCTTACAATCACAAATCGACTAAAAATAGCCCTTTACGAAATGGCAGCGATCGTTACAAAGGAGACACATTTTGAATATTCGCAATAAAAAGGATTTTGGCGCCGGGATCATGTATATGCTCATCGGTCTATTCTTTGCCATTATTGCCACCGGTTACAAAATGGGTACCGCTGCCAAAATGGGTCCAGGTTATTTTCCATTTTGGCTTGGGGCGCTACTAACCGCTCTTGGCTTTTTCGTTCTTTTGAAATCAATGTCATCCAAAAATACAAAAGAGAATATCGGTGGTTGGAATTGGAAAATCGTGGTTTGGATTGCAGGATCGGTAGTACTTTATGGATTGCTATTGCCAACGCTTGGTTTTATGTTGTCTATTTTTATTTTGGTACTCGTTTCTGCTAGCGCAAGCCATGAATTTACTTGGAAAAGTACGGTATTAAATGCAATTTTCTTGGTAACGTTTACTTACCTCGCATTTGTACAGGGACTCAACCTTCAATTTCCCCTGCTCCCAACTTTTCTCGAATAACCCATTGAACGGAATAACAAATGGAATTATTAAATAATCTTTCATTGGGCTTCGAGACTGCATTTACGATGCAGAATCTCATGTATTGTTTTATTGGATGCTTGCTTGGCACTCTAATCGGCGTCTTACCTGGTCTTGGACCGATTGCAACGATTGCCATGCTTTTGCCAGCAACCTACGCCCTCCCCCCAATTGCTGCGCTCATTATGTTGGCAGGTATTTACTATGGCTCACAATATGGGGGGTCGACAACAGCAATTCTGCTCAATATTCCAGGGGAGACGTCCTCTGTAGTGACAGCCATTGATGGCTACCAAATGGCTAAACGCGGCCGCGGAGGAGTAGCTCTGTTTACTGCGGGAATGGGTTCATTTTTTGCTGGTTGCGTCGCTACTTTAATTTTGGCTGGCTTTGCTGCGCCCTTAGCAGAAGTTGCATTTAAATTTGGCCCCGCTGAATATTTTTCTCTGATGGTTCTTGGATTAATTGGTGCTGTCGTGCTGGCCTCTGGCTCTTTGATTAAAGCGGTTGGCATGATTCTATTAGGCCTGCTGCTTGGCCTCATCGGCACCGATGTGAATTCAGGCGTTGCTCGTTACTCCTTTGATATTCCTCAGCTAACCGATGGTATCGGTTTCGTTTCAGTTGCAATGGGCGTATTTGGCTTTGCCGAAATCATGCTCAATCTAGAAAAAAAGGGTTCGGGAGAATCTTTTTTAAACAAAGTAACGAGCCTGATTCCTGCATGGTCGGATATCAAACGGATGGTTCCGTCTATTTTGCGAGGTACCACAATTGGCTCACTACTCGGTATCCTGCCTGGCGGTGGTGCTGCCCTAGCTGCTTTTGGCGCATATACCGTTGAGAAAAAAGCGTCGAAGCACAGCGATGAATTTGGCAAAGGAGCAATTGAAGGTGTTGCTGGACCAGAGGCTGCAAATAATGCCGCAGCACAAACTTCATTCATTCCCTTATTAACACTTGGTATTCCCCCAAATGCGGTGATGGCCCTCATGGTTGGCGCCATGACCATCCATAACATTCAACCAGGTCCTCAGGTAATGACGAGTAATCCAACCTTATTTTGGGGTTTGATTGCATCCATGTGGATTGGCAACATCATGTTGATCTTGCTTAATCTCCCTCTGATTGGCATTTGGGTCAAGTTACTAAAAATTCCGTATCGCATGCTTTATCCAGCGATTCTGGTCTTCTGCTGCATCGGGGTCTATACTGTCAATAACTCGATCTTTGATATTTTCATTACCGCAAGCTTTGGTGTGATTGGATACATGTTCTTTAAGTTTGGCTGCGAACCGGCACCATTGCTATTGGGATTTGTTTTGGGCCCCATGATGGAAGAAAATTTCCGTCGCGCCCTCCTGCTATCCCGCGGCGACTTCACGACCTTTGTCACTCGACCACTCTCTTTGAGCCTTTTAATTGCAGCTGCTCTTTTGCTAATTATCGTTACTCTTCCAGCTATTAAAAAGAGTCGTCAAGAAGTATTTACTGAAGAGTTATAAGACTTTCCTAAGATTTATATTGTTTTGTCTATCTGGCCCGCTGTTGCGGGCCTTATTTTTTGGGTTCCAGAACCATTCAATCAGTCTTCTCTACAATAGTGGGATGTCCACGCAATCTGCAAACCCAGTCGAGCCATCCAATTTTCTACGCCAAATCATTGAACACGATTTGGCCAAAGGGATTTATACCAATCGGGCTGATTCAAATGGCAAGCCCCTACCAGCCGTGGTCACGCGCTTTCCACCGGAGCCTAATGGCTACTTGCATATCGGTCATGCCAAAAGCATTTGCCTCAACTATGGTCTAGCGAGAGACTATGACGCACTCCCCTCGGGAGGTCGCTGTCATATGCGTCTAGATGATACTAATCCGACTAAAGAGGATGTGGAGTATGTCGATAGCATCTTAGATGCTGTGCGCTGGCTAGGATTTGATTGGCGCCACCAAGGTACTGAGCATTTGTATTACGCCAGTGATTACTTTGAACGCCTCTATGAATTTGCCCAAATTTTGATGCGCCATGGCAAAGCCTATGTGGAGAGTCAAAGTGCGGAAGAGATTCATCAGAATCGCGGTAATTTTGGTACGCCTGGAATCAATAGTCCTTATCGGGATCGCTCAGCGGACGAGAACATCGCACTTTTTCAGAAAATGCGTACTGGCGAATTCCCTGATGGCAGCCATGTGGTGCGCCTGAAAATTGACATGACCCACCCCAATATCGTGATGCGCGATCCGGTCATTTATCGCATTCGTCATGCTCATCATCATCGCACTGGCGATGAGTGGTGCATTTATCCTTTGTATGATTTCACACATTGCATTTCGGATGCCATTGAAAATGTCTCGCACTCGATTTGCACCCTCGAGTTTGAAAACAATCGTCCGCTGTATGACTGGATTCTCAACAGCCTTAAAGAGTGCGGGGTATTCAAGGGCCCCTTACCCCATCAATACGAATTTGCCAGACTTAACCTCACATACACGATTACGAGCAAGCGTAAACTGCTACAGCTTGTTGAGGAACAACGCGTAGACGGCTGGGA
>JBEDHB010000156.1:0-3105 GCA_041174325.1 Pseudomonadota bacterium | reverse complement strand
CGCACAATCACGGCATCAATCCGAAATTGACGATCGCCAATACTAAGTGAGTCACCCAACTTCGCACGCAAGGAAATTAACACAGCGGGGTCAACCCAAACCGTATTTTTGGGAGGCATCCCAGTGACCTCTTGAATCGACCGCTCATCGACCCTGCCGTCATTCACTTGACGACTAATTTGCAATTGCCCTCTGAGGGGATATAAGGCACTAACTGCCTTTAGGGAACTTAACTTACTCTCGCCACCATAGCTCACCATGCTGGGGAACACTACCGTTTGAGCAATATTTAGTTGCTTCGCTTCAGCCTGCTCGATTAACGCAGGAGCAATGGGCTGATCTGTAGCAATGAGTAAATCAGCGGCCAGTAGTGTGCGGCCATCAATTTCGAAGCTACGCTGGAGTCGATCAGCCAGAAAACTGACGCTAGACAGCGCTGCAACGGAGAGCACGAGGGCTATAAAGAGCCATAAGAGCTCTTTTGCGCGGAGCTCCTTGATTAGCATCTGCATATTAGTTAAATACTCGGTACTTGGCCACCATCCACCCGAATCACCGATCCCGTAATGTATGAAGCGTTATGGCTTGCCAGGAATGCGGCCGTATCACCATATTCCTTTGGGTCACCATAACGACCTGCGGGGATTGTCTTGAGGCTAGCGCTGACGACGGCGTCATACGTGATGTTCTCACGCTTAGCGCGCGCTTCATCGAGTTGGCGCAAGCGATCAGTTGCTACTCGGCCTGGCATGATGACATTCACCGTCACACCGTCGGCTGCTACTTCCGCAGCTAAGGTTTTGGACCAAGCAAGCAAAGCGGCCCTAAGGGTATTCGAAATCGCTAAATTACGGATCGGCACAATTGCCCCAGAGGTGGTGCTCGTAATAATCCGACCCCAACGACGCTCACGCATCCCTGGCAAAACCCGATCGGTAATTTTCATGAGGGATAGAACCATCTCCTGAAAGCTTTTTTGCCACAACTGTGGATCTTGACCACTGGCGGTCGTTGGTGGTGGCCCACCCGTGTTATTAATCAATATATCGATCGGACCTAGTTGACTTTCAACGGTTTGAATCTGGGTGTCAATCGCACTGAGATCCGCGAGATCCCAATTGAGTGCCAGAGCCTTTGCGCCGACAGACTCGATCATCTTGACCGTCTGCGCCAGACCCTCGGTATTTCGACCGGTCACCGCGACCTGTGCACCCTCACGCGCCAGAGCATACGCCATTGCCTGCCCCAAACCACGGCTCGATGCCAGGACTAAAGCGGTCTTCCCTTGTATTCCCAAATCCATTAGACGTCCCCTATTAGCAGTTTTACTTATTGGTTGACTTGAACTGAACCAATGGCTTTGGTAGGTTTTTCGTACCCGCATCCAAATCCGCTTCATAGCGCTGCAAGATAGTGGCGAATGCTTGCTGCAAACCATTGGCTAACGTGCTTGGACGATTATCCTTTAAAGGCACGCGTTGCGTGTAACGGCTGTTTAGCAGGATCGGATTTTGAGAGCCCGAGGATAGGACCGCTAAATAGAACTCGATGCTGACAACGGCTTCTGCTTGATTTCGATAATCCCCATAAAACTCAGTGACATTGACCTGCAGGGTGTAGTACGGAAAGAAGGTGTTGCTCTGATTAACGGTTGCCTTAAAGATATTCGCATCGCTAATCCATTGACGGGTTGCGTTAGCCACCATCTCAGCGGGCGAAGAAATGTAACCGTTGTAAAAATCCTTTTCATAACGTTGATCCGCTAAGCGATAAACCATCGATTTGCCATCAAATGGTCCGTTGACGGATACCGGCCCAACTTTTAGCCAAAAATCCGTATTGGGTTTGCGAGGCTCTCCGGTCCGCTTGGGGTCAATCAACCAAGTACTGGTTTCAAGATTTGGCCGAGAAGGTGCACACGCAACCAATACGGCAACACCTACCAAGAGCACTAAAGCTCGAGTAACGCGACGCAATAAAATGCTCATGGTTTGGCTCCAGTTTGAGGCAGAGTAATGCGTGGCGGGGGGTCGCCCCAAACCATGCTGCTCGGGTATCGGCTAGCAACCTTGGCAAAATCATTGAGCTGATCGGTAATTTGCTTGAGGTTATCAATCGAGGTAATGGTGTCACCTTGCATACTCGATAAAGTCTGACGCAAGATCACTGTGGTCGCAATCACTTCGCGCATTAAAAGCTCGAGCTCCGCCTGGTTAGCGACTTCATCGATTCTTCCGAGCAGTACATTCAAACGTTCAACCGATTTAGCAATGCCGGCATTGTCTTTGCCATCACCACCGATGATGGTGTTGAGATTGGTGAGTAACACATCAAATTTTTTCTGGGTTTCCGCTAAGTTCATCTCGCCCAAGTTATCCAAGACTTTACGGATTCCGGAGAAGAAGATATCGGTCTGGCTTGGCAAAGAATCGATCACTAAATATTCAGGCTTCCAGCTGTAAGGGAGGGCCTTGTAATTATTCATATCACGCACATAATCGAGCTCAACGTAGTTGACCCCGGTAATCCCCTGACTTTTCACTCGAGCACGGAGGTCTTTTGGTAATTTTTTATCAGGCCCCAATAATTCATCCTCATTACCATCAATTTGCATCCGCACCACCACATACTCTTTGCGCTCGGGAAAGGGTTCATTGGTCTCATATAAATTTCCAGACAAGCCAATGTAGGTAACCTGCCCTACTTTCACTCCTCGAAAACGCACAGGCGCACCAACATCCAATCCCGTAATCGATTGCTCAATATAGGTTTCTGCCATGAGGGTTTTCTTGAAAAGTTGACCGGTTCCGAATACCAGAATCAAAGCAAGAATGGCAGCGAAACCGGCAAATACAAATAAACCTAAGCGAAAGTAATTCGGATTCGACTGACTCATGCTGCTTCCTTCGACATAACGCGATTAAAAAATTGATGGACTTTAGGATCTGTACTGGTATCTCGCAAGACCCGAGGATCCCCTTGCGCAATAATACTTTTAGTCTCTTTATCTAACATGATCACGCGATCAGCAATCGCATAAATACTGGCTAACTCGTGTGACACGATCACAAACGTGATACCTAAGTTTTTTGCCAAATCAAGGAT
>JBEDHB010000155.1:0-3173 GCA_041174325.1 Pseudomonadota bacterium | reverse complement strand
CATCGAGCTGCTCGCGACTGGTCACATGCACTGTAATCGTCAGGCCAAGGTAATTGCCGTCCCGCGATGGCCGCTTTTCAATACTTGCCTCCTGAAAACTAGGATCAAATTGTTTGGCAATGTGAATTACGGCTGGTAAAAACTCCGGGGCTGCTTTACCCATTACCTTGATTGGAAAATCACAGGGGTACTGAATCAAGGACTCCGTGGGAGTATTGGTGTTCATGACGATGTTCTCGGAAAGCCCAGCCAGTTTGACAAAATAATGTTGCGAATGCAGTGCAACTTGCGATGAAAAAAATGATCGGCGCCTGGCACCACATGCACGGTCAATTCTTGGGGCCGAGCCCAATCGAATACAGCGCTCAATGGGATAGTCTCATCATTTTCCCCATGAATCACAATCGTATCGGCTGGAACGCGCTCAGCCAACTGCCATTTGCCCGCCGCGCTACCCACCATGACAAAGCGTTCTACCGGTCGTCCAAGTTCAGCGAGTTTTTGGACCAAATGGGTTCCCACATAACTCCCAAAGGAGAAGCCGGCTAGCACCAAAGGCAATTGATTGACTTGAGTAATCCATGACTGCTCATTAACATTTGGCAGACTTTGAGCCCAAGACTGTGGGGTGCGCATCCAATCGCTAATGCAAATCAAATCATCGAGCTCCCCACGGCCTTCATCATGAACGCCTTCTGATAAACCAACGCCCCGAAAGTTTGGTCTCACACAGACATAATCTAACTGATTAAAGGTTCTTGCTAAGGTCTGCACCACCTTGTTATCCATGGTGCCTCCTAGCAGCGGATGGGGGTGGGCAATCAAGGCCAGTCCTCGAAGCTCAATCAGGGGATTTTGTTTGAGACTCTCTGGTAAATCAATCGAGAGCTGAATCTGGCCAACTGGCCCTGGGATCATTATGGTTTGGGTCCGACTGTTCATGCAATGCCTAATGGCTTGATTAGATCATTAAACGTTCGACAGGCTTACCTTGGATCAAATGAGAGTCGATAATTTCTTCCACATCTTCGGTATCGATCATGGAGTACCACACGCCCTGTGGATAAATCACCATGACAGGACCGTTTGCACAATGGTCTAAGCAGCCGGCTTTATTAACGCGCACCTTCCCTGCGCCATTGAGTCCTAATTCTTTGACACGTTTTTTTGTGAAATCAAACAGGGCTTTTGCATTATGCAAAGCACAGCAATCCTCGTCATTACCTCGCTCGTTTAAACAGAAAAATAGGTGGTATTGATAGCTCATCTACTAAATTATATCGATGGATAGCCCTTCTGGCCCAACTCAGTGATTTGCGCGTCGCGCGTAATGAATCAGCCAAATGAATGCCACTGGCAACCATAACCAAGACAGCCATTGCATTAAATCATTGAGATGGGCTAAACGACTGTGATTCCATCGAGGCAGACTGATGGTGAAGTACGGGTTATCGGGAAAATAGTTCACCAAAATCATGAGAGCAACGAGGGAGCTGATACAGGCGATAAACCGAATGCGAATTGAAGAACGCATAAAAATAGCTGCTAGAAGACTACTAAGCCCCATCCCCCAAATTGCCCCGGCACTTAACCACACAAAGCCAAACTCCGACCCAAATTGTAAGGATGTGAATAATGATTTGATAATGATCGTGATCGCTAATAATCCTGCCAGTAAAGGTAATTTAGGAATATTGTTACGTAGTGCTAGGGAAAAAAATAAGCAAACACCAAACCAACTAAGGCCAGTCACTAAGGCCTCATAAATGGTGTAATGAATTCCACCCAAACCCCAGTTAGCAATCGGATTCACCCCCAGGCCAAGAAATCCCATACCCAACCAAGCGCTTTGAGGATAAATTTGTGCAAACGGGAACAAAATGAATAGTGCGACGCTTAACCAACGTGTACCAAACCAGTAATCAAAGCGCTTACGCAGTGCCGTTCCTGATAACCAGTGTGGGCCTAAAGGTTGAGCCAATAGTGCGCCAATCAGGGCGCCCATTAGATTAGCGATCCAATCAATTTGTGTAGGAACTCGGGTGGGCAACCAACTTTGGGCACTCTCAATCGCAGCCGACAGAAGGGCACTGAATACTAGGGCAATAGCAATTGCTCGAAATCCTTGCCAGCGAGGATAAAGAGCAAATACCAAAATAAAACCCAGAGGAATATATCCCAAAATGTTGATCATCACATCAAATAAGGTGATGTATTTTGGTAGAGGGCCCGACCACCACGCAAACGGATCTAAACCAAACTTCCAATCCACATTAAAGGGATTTAAGCAGCCATAGCCGATGAGCAAGACATAAATGATCGCTATCGCCCGAGCCAGCGGCATTGCTTGCAAAGGCCAATCAATACGCTGTGGCACTCTTGGCGGATCAGTACGCTCTCGGGTAAGGTCTTTTTTAGCTTTGCCTGACATAGGTACCCATTCTATCGAGACCTTTCTACAATAGACAAATGAACTGGAATTGCATTCTTGAGCGCGTAGCACAAACGGAATCAACTAACGATGACCTGATGGCACGTTGGCGCTCTGGGGCGCTCATTGACCCTGTCTCCCGCTTAGCGAAACACCAAACGAAGGGCAAAGGGCGGGCTGGGCGACATTGGTTTGCAGAGCCAAATTCTTCTTTATCGTTCTCACTTGCTTATCCGTTTGATCAAACACAGCAATCCCTGCATGGGCTCAGTCTTGTTTGCGGACTCGCGGTTATCCAAGGTATCTCCAAGAGCCTTGGTCTCGATGAAATGACACTGCGACAATACGGTCTCTCACTGAAATGGCCCAATGACCTTCTGATCAACGAACGTAAATTGGGCGGAATTCTGATTGAGGGAGGAAAGCTTTCAGGCGCCAACTCAAATGAGCGAGTCTGGATGATTATTGGGATTGGTATGAACTTAACCCCTTCCAAAACCCTAGAAGATGCCGCCCAATTGCCGATTAGCGCTCTCTCAGAACTGAATCGCAAACACATGCCGATGGAGGCAGACTTAGTTTGGCTCTCCATCCTCAACGCTCTTGGTGACTATTTAGAGCTCTTTGCCACAAAAGGATTTGCACCTTTTCGCTCGCAGTGGGATTTTTGGGACGCCTACCGCGATCAGCCAGTGACTATTTCTGAGTCTGGCTTGATTAAACAAACGGGGATTGCGCATGG
>JBEDHB010000154.1:0-3240 GCA_041174325.1 Pseudomonadota bacterium | reverse complement strand
GATCTATATCCATAACTTCGATCTTAGCGCGGGTCAGACGAGGATGGCTCGCTAATTCAGGGATGGGCAAGTGCAGTGGAATAGGCTCAATACGCGCCATGCCCTCTTTCAAATGACGTGCGTAGATTGAATGGGGCAATCCAGCCTGCGCCAACCAACGCAAGCACCAATAGCGCTCCATGCGTGACTGATATTCCCCGTACTGAAGATATACCGTATCGAAATCAGCGGCAATTCCCATGATCTCCGAGTCTTTTGGGGGAAACGGCGCTGTCAACTTGGCGGTAACGCCATTCCGAATCATGGCAATTAATTGCCATTGATTTACAAGATCCGCATACCTACGCAGAGGAGAGGTACACCATGCATAACACTCAACTCCCAAGCCTTCGTGAGGGCCGGGCGTGGTTTGCATACGCGTGCGCTGCGGTCCCCAGCCTTTTTGGGTTCGAAATAAAGCTGGTAAACCATGCTCAGCCAGCGCTTGACCCCAAATCTGATTACATAAGATCATGCATTCGGCCACGATGGTATCCAAAATAGAACCTCGAATACGAGGCTCAATCACAATTTCATTGGTTGACGAAGTAATCTTGAAATTAAAATCACGGATCAAGGCATTCGGGTCGGCTTGACCCAAGACCTCAGCTCGCAAGCCGTCTTTGACACGCTGCTCTTGACGTTTTTGATGTTCATTTTGAGCCAAAGCCCACAATTGGGCGAGCGCTTCGCGATGTGGCAAGGATGAATTCTCCTGGGCCAAGAAAGCCTCGTCCACCGTCGACTCCCAATCGTCTAACCGAAGATTGGTTTCAATGGGCACTAACTCTATAGCGCTTTGTGAGAGTGTCTGGGTTCGATTGCCTAAGGCATCTATCTCAACATACAAGGAGACGGCTGGACGAGCCGAACCGGCATCGAGTGAAAAGTACTCCACAAACCGATTGGGCAACATGGTAATTTTGTCACCGGGAAAATAAACCGTCGACATCCGCTCGCGTGCGACCTGATCAAAACGATCGCCCTTCTGAATCAATAAGCCTGGAGCTGCAATATGAATACCTAATCGATACAGGCCATCACCGATTGGAGTCAATGACAAAGCATCATCAATCTCAGTCGTTCCTGCATCGTCAATTGAAAAGGCCTTCACTTGCGCAGTTGGCAAACCGGAAATAGCCTTTTCAAATTCCTCGGCAGTAAACTGAAAATCACTTGCAAAGCCCGTCCCTTTAGGAAAATGCGCTTGCACAAATTGGCCATGATGGTAAGAATGTGGAGAATCCAACGCACCACAGCGCATTAGTAAACGCGCCGGATGTTCACCAGTCTGCTCACAGGCCCCATGAAAAGCCTTGTATGCCACGCTATTTTTATCGGGACGAAATAACAAACTATTCACCTGATTACGCAAGGTGTCGGGCAGTTGTCCCTCGATGAGCTCCGCCTGCCACGCTTCTTGTTGTAACAACTCTCGTTGTTTGCGTTCAATTGCCGCCAGTCCAGCTTGCAGCTGCTCCAGTGGAGCCCGCATAAAGAAACCACGCCCCTTACGTCGAAAGTAAACGGGGGCGCCTTGCAACGCAATCGCTAAGCCGACCAATTGTGGTGCACTAACCGCATCCCCAAAATACTCTTTGGCAATTGCCTGAAAAGAAAATTCTTGATCGGGCGCACAATCCCATAGAAGTTGTAAGTCAATCGTTGTGGCAATACCATGCGCTTCTTCAAGAACTTCTTGGGGATTAGCATGATCAAATTGGAGCCATACCTCTTTAAGCTTTAGCTTGAGATGCTTGCCCGATAGAGCGCTCGCCTGCCATGACTGAGTCTCTCCGGTTCCGGAAGACGATAAGACGGTGGCAATACGCAGCTCACCACCTTCCTCGTACAGTAAATGCATTAAAGCGAAATCCCGCCACTTGCCTCAATGGTTACGCCATTGACATAACTGGCTTCATCGCTCGCCAAAAAGAGATACACATTCGCCATTTCTTCGGGTGTGCCCAAGCGCGCCATCCACGAACGCTGCTCAATGCTTTGCAAAATGTTCTCGGGCATCGCCTTGACCATCTCAGTCGCAATGAATCCAGGGCATACGGCATTCACCCGAATGCCTTTTTGTCCGAACTCACGCGCCCAGGTTTTAGTAAATCCAATCACGCCAAATTTAGTTGCAGAGTAATTGGTTTGCCCAAAATTACCGTAGATACCGACCACGCTCGAAGCATTGACGATGGCACCTTTTTTGGCCTCTAACATGTGTGGAACCACCAATTGGGTGCAATTAAAAACCCCTTTGAGATTGACATCAATCACCGCGTCAAATTGCTCTTCGGTCATTTTCACCAAGCGGGCATCTTGAGTAATTCCAGCGTTGTTAATCAATATATCAATGCGTTGATGCTTGGCGATGATGTCGTCGACCGCTCGCTGAATGCTGGCTCGATCTGTGACATTTAAGACATACGGTTCAGCATGCTTAAGTTGGCCGACGGCCTCCATCACCGCATTCTCATTCAGGTCGGCCAACATGACCTTGGCGCCCTCCTCGGAAAATCGTTTGGCGGTTGCAAAACCAATTCCTTTGGCTGCTCCAGTGATAAGTGCAACTTTATTTCGTAAACGCATACCAGTTCCTCTAATTAGGGATTAAGGTGCTCTAAGCGAGCCAAAATTTTTTGATGAACACTGCCAAAGCCGCCATTGCTCATTACCAAAATATGATCATGGGGTTTGGCTTCGCTACACACGGCCTCAACTAAACGGCCAAGATCATGAAAGCTTTTCGCTTTTGTACCCAATGGCACGATCGACTCTTGTAAATCCCAGCCTAAGGCGTCTTTGCCACTCACGGCTCCATATGCAAATACCAAATCGGCTTCTTTCAAGCTATCCGGGAGCTGAGACTTCATAACACCGAGCTTCATCGTGTTGGAGCGCGGCTCAAGGACTGCCAAAATTCGTGCCTCACCCACTTGTTTGCGTAAGCCATCAATCGTGGTGGCAATTGCCGTTGGATGATGGGCAAAGTCATCGTACACATAAACTTGATGCTTCTCCCCGATGAGTTCTAAGCGACGCTTCACATTTTTAAACTCGGCTAAGGCGTGAGCAGACTCTTCTGGGGTGATACCAATGTGATGGGCGGCTGCAATCGCCGCTAATGCATTGAATTGATTATGAACACCCATCACGCCTGAATGCCTAGCCCAATGAACTTCTGCGCATTTCTTACCC
>JBEDHB010000153.1:0-3303 GCA_041174325.1 Pseudomonadota bacterium | reverse complement strand
AATTTATTCGGGCCCACCACTCATTCAACCCCAGCAATCAGGACGCGAATTAAATTGCATCGGATTTAAAGTCCATGCCCTCAACCAAGCTGGTCGACCTACTCGAAGACGCACTTCCGCAAACTCAGTGTACAAAATGCGGTTACCCAGATTGCCGCGGTTACGCAGAGGCGCTCGCTGAAGGTGAAAAACCCAATCGCTGTCCACCAGGCGGTGTCGAGGGAATCATTCGTCTTAGCCAAATCCTGAATTACCCATTGGATGAAGAAACTCGTATGATTAATCCAGAGTGTGGGGTCGAGCGCCCACGTCCGGTCGCCTGGATTGATCCAAAAGCCTGCATTGGCTGCACGCTATGTATCCAGGCATGCCCAGTCGATGCAATCGTTGGCGCATCCAAGCAAATGCACACCGTGCTTCCTGAGTGGTGTACAGGCTGTGATCTGTGCGTCGCCCCCTGCCCAGTTGATTGCATTCACATGATGAATGTGACGGGCGATCAAACGGGTTGGGAGGCCTGGTCTCCCGCTCAAGCCGATCTTGCGAGAGCTCGCTACGAGTCCCATTTAAATCGATTCGAACGTGAGGAGCGCGATCAACAGGAGCGATTGGCCAATAAAGCCAAAGCTAAATTAGCCGCATTGGATCAAAATCCAGCAACAAACCAGGCGCAACTCGATGAGATTGAGCGAAAACGGGCAATTATTGCGGCAGCCATTGCACGAGTAAAGCAATCGGACTCATAAGCGCTATGAACCTTGAGCAACGCATTGCCTTTTTTGAGCAATTGAAGGCAAATAACCCTAAGCCAACTACCGAACTGGAATATAGCTCACCGTTTGAGCTATTAACTGCGGTCTTGCTATCTGCCCAAGCAACTGATGTCTCGGTTAACAAGGGGACTCGTCGTTTATTTGTGGTTGCCAATACTCCTGAGGCCATTCTGGCTCTTGGCGAGGAAGGGGTGCGTCCTTACATTCAACATATTGGGCTGTACAGGACAAAAGGAAAGCATTTACAAGAGACCTGTCGGATATTACTTGAGCGCCATGGTGGTCAAGTACCCAGAAACCGATCAGACCTAGAGGCACTTCCTGGCGTCGGACGTAAAACTGCGAATGTAATCCTCAATACAGCCTTTGGCGAACCCACGATTGCAGTCGATACCCATATCTTTCGGGTATCCAATCGTACAGGGCTTGCACCTGGTAAAAATGTGCTTGAGGTTGAAAATAAACTCATGAAACGCATTCCCAGGGACTACCTCATAGATGCCCATCATTGGCTCATTTTGCATGGCCGCTATGTATGCAAAGCCCGCAATCCGGATTGTGCACAATGCGTTATTGAGCCCTTATGTTCTTATCGACATAAAACCAATCAAGGGAAAATACGTGGCACTGTTTAATCCAAGTCGCGATGAAGTTCGGCAATTCTTTTGCGGCGCCTGGCAAAAACAGTTGGCCGGCGGAGTCTTAACACCTCTTGAGATGTTAGCATGCGAATGGATCAGACTTCACCCCGAGTACCACTCTATCTTGAGTAGTCATGAAGTACTCTCTCAAGAATTTACGCCCGAACAAGGGCAAACCAATCCCTTTTTGCATCTATCCATGCACCTATCCATTAGCGAGCAGATTTCAATTGATCAGCCCCCGGGAATCAAGCTGGTAGCCGAATATCTAAGTCGAAAATTAGATTCGGAGCATGAAGCCCAACACCAAATCATGGAATGTCTGGGTCGTGCACTTTGGGAATCGCAGCGCAACGGTCAACCCTTAGACGCGCTCGCATATATTGAATCCATCCGAAAATTACTCTAGGTTACGCCATGAATCAAACGAACCAATCTGATCCAATTGCCCTATTTCGCGCTAATTGGGAGACGTATCAAAAGCTGCTTCAACATAACTACATGTTTCATCACGAATTGGTTAACGCGAGTCAACAGCTGATTCAATCGATTAATCGCCCACTAACTCTTGTAGATCTTGGTTGCGGAGATGCCTCACTCAGTCAAATACTGTTCAAAAATAAGGCAATTTCGCGATATATAGCTTGTGATCTTTCCCTGCCAGCACTCCAGCTTGCTAAATCCAATTTAACATCTTGGTCTTCGGTACTGGAATTAAATTGCCTGGACATGCTTGAGCAGCTTGGGCAAATACCAGACCGCTCGCTTGATTTGGTATTTTCAAGTTATGCGATTCATCATCTAACCGATCAATCCAAATTGGCTCTTTTTAAAGAATGTTTTCGGGTCTTAAATCATGAAGGATGGTTTGTATTGATCGATGTGATGCGCAATGATGGGCAAAGTCGAGATGATTATCTCGATGATTATTTGAGTATGGTTGAGCATGATTGGCTGGCGATCAACTTAACTGAGCGCGCCCGCATTACGGAGCATGTTCGAGCCAACGACTTTCCACTGAGCCCTTCTGAATATCAAGCATTTGCTAGCCAAGCAGGCTTTCAACAGGAATGTTTACTTGGGGCCCATGGCTTTCATCAAGCCTGGGGCTACCAACGCTTAAGCTAAATCAGCAATACCCGATCGGATTGCTTCAGGGATTCCCCTGGCAAGCTCACGTCGTGACTTTAGTACGGTATCGATCGTATCGCGATGCCTTGGCGACCAAATCGAGTCCGGAAAATATGGATCATCCGTAAAACGAGGAATGACATGCCAATGAAGATGCGGGACTTGATTGCCCAATGAGGCGAGGTTTATTTTTTGGGGTCGCATGACACGTCGTACAGCAAATTCGACCACATCCACCAACGCTAGCAAGATTTCTCGCTCAACTCGTGATAACTCACTCATCTCAGCAATATGTCGATTCCAAATCACCCGGCAATAGCCAGGCAAATCGTTAGAGTCGACGAGAACGACTCGTGCATCATCACCGCGCCACACTAAATGCCCACCCTCGTCTTGGCAAAGAATGCAATTATTCATAGCTAATACTGTAAAACAGAAAGGCGCCTAAGTCACCCTTTTGGGATGCTTAAGGCGCCTGTCATGACTGCATCAACCGCCGATTGGGCGGGTCAATGATTAATGGAACTGCTCTTCTTCGGTCGACCCAGTCAACGCAGTCACCGATGATTTACCGCCCTGAATAACAGTGGTAACGTCGTCAAAGTAACCAGTGCCAACTTCTTGCTGATGCGACACAAAGGTATAGCCCCGATCACGCGCTGCAAACTCAGGCTCCTGAACTTTCTCAACATAGGCGGTCATACCGCGCTTGACATAGTCCTGGGAAAGGTCGTACATGTTGTACCACATCGAGTGGA
>JBEDHB010000152.1:0-3304 GCA_041174325.1 Pseudomonadota bacterium | reverse complement strand
CATAGCTTGAAAATACTGAGAGGGTTTTGTAAATAAAAGCCTGGCATATAAAAAAGCACATACCCCAAGCGGCCGCCAAGAATAACGCCCAATACTCCCCAAAACAAAATGTCCTCAACATCCTTAAAGGTCCAACGTAATGATTGATAAGGCTCTTGACGAACACGTAGTCGCCCAAGCAATATAAATTGGGCAAACGCAAATAAGTACATGAGGCCATACCAATGAATCGCCAATGGACCAATTTGAAGTGCGACTGGATCGATCTGAGGATGAACCAACATTAGGTTGTTGCCTTGCTTTGATCAAAATGATGGAGTTCGTGCCCTAAGGCGCGGTAACCCTTAAAGCGTTCACGGCCTGCTTTGAGCTCATTCTCTTGAGTTGTAACCACTTCAATCCAGCGGGGGAAGCGCTCAAGCAAGGCATCCAGAACAATCGGGGCTTCCGTGTGTAAGTAAATCAAGACATCCTGATGCGCCAATACCTGATTGTCTAACTCAGATAACTGATGGACTAACAAAATCGGAGTCTCGTGGGCGCTCTCTTGATGCAACCATGCATGGGGCAAAAAATCGGTTTTACTAAAGGTCCACAATAAATCATCGAGCCCTTTTAGGTCTTGCTCACTCCCTGTAATCACGATAGTGCGTGGCAACCCCTGAGGATGCGTACTGGCTAGAATTTTGCGACTCAGACGACAGCAGTACTGCAGTTTGTCTGAAACATGACTATGAAAATCAATCCTGGCCATTCGCGTTGACAGTGGGCGCTTATTGATCGAGCAAGAAATTCAATAGCAGTGGAACTGGTCTACCCGTTGCCCCTTTGGCAGCCCCACTCTTCCATGCAGTTCCAGCAATATCCAAGTGTGCCCACCGGAATTTTTCGGCAAAGCGCGAAAGGAAACAGGCTGCGGTCACACTACCTGCGGGACGCCCGCCAATATTGGCTAAATCCGCAAAGTTTGATTTCAATTGCTCATGGTAAGCCGGATCGAGAGGCAGACGCCATACCGTGTCTAAGGATTGATGGCCAGCGTTATTGAGGGCTTTCACCAAGGCCTCATCATCGGAGAACAAACCACTATGCACATGGCCTAATGCAATGATGCAAGCCCCTGTCAAGGTAGCTATATCGATCACAGCCTTTGGCTTAAAGCGCTCTACATACGTGAGCGCATCGCACAGAATGAGACGACCCTCGGCGTCGGTATTTAAAACCTCAATGGTCTGCCCCGACATACTCTTCACAATATCGCCCGGACGCGTTGCGCGACCTGAAGGCATGTTCTCACAGGTTGGCACCACACCAATCACATTCTTTTTTAATCCCAACAAAGACACGGCATACATGGTGCCAAATACCGATGCCGCACCACACATGTCGTACTTCATTTCATCCATCGCTTCGCCAGGCTTTAGTGAGATACCGCCCGTATCAAAGGTTATGCCTTTACCGACCAAAACGATTGGGTCCTCATTGGCTTTGCCACCTTCATGGCGCATGATGATGAACTGTGGAGGAGTCTCAGAGCCCTTGGCAACCGCTAAGAATGAACCCATGCCAAGCGCTTCTATTTGTTGCTGATTAAATACCTGTACTTTTAACTTGGTTTTTTTGGGCAAGTTCAGTGCGGTTTGCGCCAAAAAGGTCGGGGTACAAACATTGGGTGGCAAGTTGCCCAAATCTTTAGTGAGGTTCATTCCCTCAACCAAAGCCGACCCCTCATGAACCGCTGTCTTCACAAGCGTTGCTTGCTTAGCATTCGTTAGCAAGGTGAACTGCGCTAGGGTGTCAGACTTTTCTAGAGGCTTGGTCTTAAATTGCTCTTGCCTAGCACCAAATCGATAAACCTGGTCACCCACAATTTGCGCCAATAAACGAATACGCTCCGCAATTGCATTGGGACTTTGATTGGCTTTTTGCTTACCGGTAAAGCTTGATGCATGCCAAAGGACTGACTGAATCGAACTGCCACTCACCACTTTTAGAGCCGATCGAGCAATCTTGGCAAAATCCCCTAAAGACTCCTTGTCGCCAAGACCCACTAATAAAACACGTTTGAGCTTCACTTTACTCAAAGCCCATGCGCGAGTGGAGCGCAACAATGTACAGGCTCCGGCTTTTCCATCTAGGTCTCCCACGGAGCGCGCCTCGGAAATTGCCCCTCCCAGAAGGTCATCAAGCGCCTGAAGTTGCGAGAGCTCAGCAGCTCGATAAGCCAAGACCAAACAATCGCTGGTTAAGCCACAAACCGCAGCGGCGCCCTTGGGGCTTTTAAAATCGATATCGGCAAGAACTTTCGTGCTAAATTGAATCGTCATCGTCTTTCACCTTTAAGGGTTTTTTTACATTATCCACCGACCGAATTAAAGTCGCAGAATTAGACCCATTAACCATGATTTTTGAACAAGCCCTTCGCCGCGAACTCAGCATGACCACAGGTGCTGTATTTTTGGTCTTGGTCACCATCATGATTACCACCCTCGTGATCCGGATTTTGGGATTTGCAGCCAGCGGTTCGGTTAATCCTGAAGATGCCTTGGTGCTAATCGCTCTAGCCACCCTCGGTTATTTTGCGGTGCTATTAACCGTCTCACTATTTATTGCCGTTTTAATTGTTTTGGTCCGTTGGTACAAAGATTCTGAAATGATCGTTTGGTTTGCTAGTGGGCTGAGTATTACGAATTTGATTGGTCCGATCCTGCGATTTGCAATTCCACTCATCATCATTATTGCTTTATTGGCCGCTTTTGTTTGGCCATGGGCCAATCGCGAATCGAGCGTCATTAGTCAACGCTTTCAACAGCGCGATGATGTGTCCATGGTTGCAGCAGGTCAATTTAAAGAATCGGCTAAAGCCGAACGAGTCTTTTTCATTGAAGAGATTGATGTCGATAAAGGGGAAGTCAAGAATATCTTTGTGGCTGATACGCGCAACCAAAAATTAAGTGTTGCGGTCGCTGCCACCGGCTATATCGAAAATGCACCCAACGGTGATAAAAGCGTGGTTCTCTTAAAAGGTCGTCGTTATGAGGGCCAGCCAACCCAAGCCAATTTCAGAATCTTAGAGTTTGACGAATACGAGACCAAAATCTTAAGTAAAGAGGTCAGTAAGCCTCCGCCGCGTGATCGAGAAAAAAATGTGATTGAGCTGATGCAAGAAACCGATCCTAATATCCTGCGCGCTAACTTTGGTGAACTGCTGTGGCGCATCGGTTTACCCATCATGGCTCTTGGTTTGGTCTTAATTGCCATTCCCTTAGCTTATGTGAATCCCCGCTTAGGTAACTATACGGCC
>JBEDHB010000151.1:0-3324 GCA_041174325.1 Pseudomonadota bacterium | reverse complement strand
TTACAAAAACGGCTTGGCAGCTCTTTCAATATCCGAAGTGTTACACCAAGCGACATTCCTGGATTATTTGAAGTGCAAGTGAATAATGAAATTGTTTATACCGACAGTAAAGCAAAATACCTGATTCAGGGAGAAATCATTGAACTTGCTACTGGAAATAGTCTCACCGCGAAGCGGCAAGAAGATATCAACCGTATCAAGTGGTCTGAGCTTCCTCAAGCTAATTCCATCAAAATCGTACGGGGTAATGGTAGCCGTCAAATTGCTGTGTTCTCGGATCCCAATTGCGGCTTTTGCAAACGTTTAGAAAGAACCCTACAACAGCTTGATAACGTGACCATCTACAACTACCTAATTCCCATCTTATCGGCCGACTCTGCCTTGAAGTCGAAACAAATTTGGTGCGCTGCTGATCAACAAAAAGCATGGAACGATTGGATGCTGAGTAACATCACGCCCAGTGGTAAATCAGATTGCAGCAATCCAATCGATAAGAATATGGCAATAGCTAAGACCTACGGGATTAATGCAACTCCAACTATGTTCTTTACCGATGGCAGTCGCTTCCCAGGAGCCGTCCAACTCTCCGATATCGAGAAGAAACTCGCCTCTTTGAAATAATTGATGATGGCTTTGGATTCCACCCCTGCAATTCAGTACACGGTATGGCCTGAGGATCTCCATGGTCATCGCTTTACCGTTTCGCTTGTCATCCATCAACCCGATCCTCTTGGACAGGTTCTGCATATGCCGGCATGGATTCCGGGTAGTTATTTAATTCGGGACTTTAGTAAGCATATTGAGTCCATCTCAGCATTTACTCTTCCCAGAAATCGGGCCGAAGCAAAGAAAAAAATTGCCTTAGAGCGCCTGGATAATGATCGCTGGCGCATCCCCAAAGGTACCGGGACTTGCGATATTGTTACTACGGTGTATGCCTTTGATCAATCCGTACGCACTGCCTATCTGGATCAAGAGCGTGGGTTTTTTAATCCCACTAGCCTCTGTCTGGCAGTCGAAGGTCAAGCCCACTTATCCTGTTCGCTGGCCATTGCCCCGCCACATGATCAGACTAATAAGCAATGGCAAGTACAAACCACCTTGCGCAAGGTCAAAACGGATACGAACGGTTTTGGCTTTTATCTAGCTAAAAACTATGCTGATCTAATTGATCATCCGGTTGCGCTCGGGAAGTTCGAGATGATTGAGTGGCAATCCTTTGGCACCCCTCACCGCATGGTCATTCAAGGGCTAACGAGTGAGCAATCACAACTGCTTGATAAAAAACAACTTGCTGATGATCTCCAACGAATCTGTGATGCCACGATTCGTTTATTTGAACCTCGGAAGCCTAAGGCTCCATTTAAGCAATACCTATTCATCGTCAATGCGGCTCTGGATGGCTATGGCGGACTCGAGCATCACGACAGCACAGCCCTATTGTGTAAACGCGATCAATTACCGTTCGGTGATCATAGTTCTCAAAGACCCAAAAAATCCTACGAAGAGTTTTTAGGGCTTTGTAGTCATGAGTATTTCCATGCATGGCTCGTCAAACGAATTCAGGCGAAGGCCTTTCAACCCTATCGCCTGAATGAGCGCAATCACACCCGACTGTTGTGGCTCTTTGAAGGATTTACCAGTTATTACGACGATCTACAATTGTTGCGCAGCGGATGTATTAGCGTTGACCGCTACCTCGATCTACTATCAAATACCTGGAATGGGGTGTTACGCAATCCCGGCAGAATCAAACAAAGCGTAGCCGATAGCTCCTTTGATGCTTGGACCAAGTACTACCAAATGGATGAGAACACCCCCAATGCAGTAGTAAGTTACTATGCCAAAGGATCGCTGATTGCTTTAGGTCTGGATCTACAAATTCGGCAATACTCCAAAGATCAACGATCGCTTGATGATGTCATGCGCTTTTTATGGAAAGAGCACGGCAAAACTGCGATCGGGATCAATCAATACGCTTTGGATCTGGCGATTAGTTCAACCATTGGAATTGGCTTTAACAAAACTTGGCGACGCTTTAAGCGTGACTACATTGATGGCACACAGGATCTTCCCTTGCAAATTTGGTTACCCCAGATTGCCAATATCGAAGTGGCACAAAAGCAAGCGGGCTTTACTGAATCCGTCAAACTGGCACTCGGCATGCGCTATACCGATAGCAACGGCTGGATCAAGGTGACACATGTGCTTGATGGTGGCATTGCCCAACAAGCAGGGCTAGCCCCAAACGATCTGATTGGCAGTATCAATCAGCAACGCATCACCAGCACAAGAATGGATCAAGTACTAGGAAGTCTCGTGAACAGCAAGAAAATCACTTTCCATTACTTCCGACACGATAAAGAGTATCAAGCTAGCATTACCTTAAAGCTCGACTGTCCAGCTCAATATGAGCTCACGCAATCTAAAAAGTAGTCTTGCTCCATCATCATGGATCTAAAGCAGTTCATTCCAAATGATTGGCAATCGCTATTAAATCAATACCTTCAATCACGCGATTGGCAATCCCTATCTGAAAAGTTTGCCAAAGAATATCAACTACACAGTGACGCTATTCGTCCGGATCGAGAGCGCATCTTCAATGCCTTGCATCTCACACCAGTTAATCATGTAAAGGTTATCGTTTTGGGACAAGATCCCTATCACTCTCCAGGGCTGGCGCAAGGCTTAGCATTCTCAGTTCCCAAGGATATTCCGCTGCAATCTAAACAATTTCCAAGCTCATTACGCAATATCAATAAAGCATTAGCTCTTGAAGGGTTTGGATCCCTCAACAGCGGAGATTTAACCCACTGGGCTAATCAAGGGGTGTTACTCTTAAATACTGCGCTCTCAGTTCGACTGGGTGAGGCAAACTCGCATGCGCAATTAGGATGGAAATCTTTCGTGATTGAGATCATTCAAAAACTCTCTCAACAAGCCAATCTCGTTTGGATGCTTTGGGGTGGTCATGCACAATCCATGGAAGAATATATTCACAATCCTAACCAACACCTCATCCTGAAATCCTCCCACCCCTCAGGCCTTGGAGTCTATAAAACCGCCCAACCCTTTATCTACCCAGGTGACCAAAAAAGTTGTGGGCACTTTACGAAGGCAAATGCGTACTTAACAACTCATCAGAAAAGTCCAATTAATTGGGTTGGATCACGTGAACAAGAATTTAGATTAAGCCCGAATGGATAAAAGATAGACTTGGGGCAATAAAAATCCCCCCACAATGGCACTACCCCACTCAAGCATTTGCCCAGCCGTAAATAGTCCCGCAACTTGGCCTCCGTAGCTTGCAAAAGCAGTCCCAAG
>JBEDHB010000150.1:0-3366 GCA_041174325.1 Pseudomonadota bacterium | reverse complement strand
GTGACCGGTGAGGGATTGCCGACTTATGGCACCCAAGTGCTCATGAATGTCATTAATGAGGTTGGGGCATTGCCGACACGTAATCATCGTGACGTGCAATTCGAGGGCGCTAAAGATATCTCGGCTGAAGCGATGGCTACCCCGCGTGAAACGGATGGCAAGGCCCATTTAGTAACAAATCAAGCCTGTTTTGGATGCACCATTGCCTGTGGACGAATATCAAAAATTGATGAGACGCATTTCTCGATTCAGAATCGCCCTCAATACATTAATGCCTCGGGTGGCTTAGAGTACGAGGCTGCATGGGCTCTTGGTGCCGCCAATGGTGTCAATGATCTTGAAGCGTTGCAATTTGCCAATATGGTTTGTAATGAACAAGGTATGGATCCCATCAGCTTTGGTGCAACGATTGGCGCGGTAATGGAAATGTATGAAATGGGCGTTCTGAATAAAGAACAATTGGGTATTGAGGCTCCATTTGGCTCTGCTAGGGCACTTTGCTACTTCGCTGAAATTACTGCAAACGGTGAGGGTTTTGGAAAGGAAATTGGGCTTGGTTCGGCAAAGCTAACCAAAAAATACGGTCAGCCTGATTTATCGATGAGTGTGAAGGGTCAAGAGTTTCCTGCCTATGATGGGCGAGTTGTTCAAGGAATGGGTTTGGCCTACGCAACATCCAACCGAGGCGCATGCCACCTGCGGGGCTATACGGTTGCATCAGAGGTTTTGGGTATCCCTGTAAAAACCGAGCCTACCGAAACAAATGGTAAGCCCGAGTTGGTAAAAGCATTTCAAGATGCGACTGCTGCTTTTGACTCGGCTGGTATTTGCTTGTTTACTAGCTTTGCATGGACTCTTGCGGACGTGGCGCCCCAGGTACAAGCGGCGTGCGGTGATGAGTTCACCGTTGAGAATTTAAATACGATTGGAGAGCGCATTTGGAACATGGAGCGTGACTTTAATAATCGTGCCGGCTTTACGAGTAAAGACGATAATTTGCCAAAGCGCCTGATGACTGAACCTGCAAAAACAGGACCCGGCAAGGGCACTGTGAGCGGTCTCGATAAGATGCTGCCTGAATATTACAAAGTGCGTGGTTGGGATAGTGAAGGTCGCCTAAATACTGAGACACGCAAACGTTTAGGCCTTTGAGTGATGATGAATCATGTCATTCTGGGCAATGGCCCAGCGGGAGTACTGGCGGCCGAGCAGATTCGTCGCTTAAGGCCAAATGATTCGATTGTGCTGATTGGATCGGAAGATTCTCCGCCGTATTCTCGAATGGCCATTCCTTATTTATTAGTCGGAAATATTTCTGAAGAAGGAACCTTTCTGCGTAAAGATGCGCACCATTTCTCAAATTTAAAGATTCACCTTAAGAAAGCACGGGCTACACAAGTAGATCCCGGAAAGAAGCACGTAATCCTTGATTCGGGTGAGACCATTGCTTACGATCAATTACTAATTGCCACAGGGTCTAAACCGATTCGACCCAATATCCCAGGAATTGATTTACCTGGCGTGCATCCCTGCTGGACCCTCGAGGATGCCCGTGCGATTCAAAAGCTTGCTAAGCCGGGCGCAAGGGTGCTACAGATGGGTGCAGGATTTATTGGTTGCATTATCTTGGAGGCGCTTGCTAGTCAGGGCGTCAAACTCACAGTAGTTGAGATGGGTGATCGGATGGTCCCCCGCATGATGACGGAGAAAGCGGGTGGATTAATTAAAAAATGGGTTGAACAAAAGGGAATCACGGTTTACACCAAGACGAAAGTTGAATCGATCTCTCAAGGAAGCTCTGGCTTAGAAGTAAGCCTCTCAAATGGTGAACGTATCGAGGTTGATCTTGTTATATCTGCCACAGGCGTAAAACCCAATATTGGGTTCCTTAAGGATTCAGAGCTTGCTATTGGTAAGGGGATTATGGTCAATGACCGGATGCAAACGTCGCATCCTAATATTTATGCTGCAGGCGATGTTACCGAGGCAACCGATTTCTGCACCGGCAAACGCATCGTTAATGCCATTCAGCCAAACGCTGCAGATCAAGCCATGATTGCGGCAACGAATATGGCAGGTGGTCACGCACAAACTCGCGGCGCTTTACAGGTCAATGTTTTGGATACTCTCGGTCTAATCTCTAGTTCATTTGGTCAATGGGCTGGTGTCGAGGGCGGGCAGCATGTTGAGCATACTAACCCGCATCAGTATCAGTACATTCGCCTTGAATTTGATCAAGATCGCTTAATCGGTGCAACAAGTCTGGGTTTAACAGACCATATTGGAGCGCTTCGGGGGTTGATTCAGACTCGTGTTGCTCTTGGGGAATGGAAAGATAAATTGCTCGAAGACCCTACCCAAATTATGGCTGCCTATTTGGCCAAGGGCCAATCCCAAGCAGCTTGGATTACTTAAAATTTCGTGATGCAGGTAACCCTCAAACTTTTTGCAAGCCTTTCTCCGTATTTGCCAAAACATGCCAAACGCAATGAAGTGCAATTGGAGGTGCCGGAGGGTATTACCGTTGCCCAAATGATTCAGATGCAAAATTTACCCAATCAATTAGTGCATCTGGTTTTGTTAAATGGTCACTTTATTGCTCCAGATCAGAGAGCCACTACGATCATTCGAGAAAATGATGCCCTTGCCCTTTGCCCACCCGTTGCGGGTGGTTAATGCAATTGGAGCGCTTGATGGGTTGTACGGCCCATGATTTACAACGCTGGCTTCCAGACGCACTTGGACCTTATTACTCACGATGCTCCCTTGAAATTGATGGAATCAACATAATTTCTACAGAGGATCCCATAGTTCAAATGGTCGGAGTGACAAAGAGCGATCGTCAAATAGCGCTACTTCGAATCCCTCAGTTGCTGCTTCAATTAGAATTTACCGATCTAACTGATCATCAAATTCAAGAACTTTTAGAGAGGTTTGATCTCTATACCCGAAGAGGTGGCGGTTAGTTTTTCAGGAGGAATTTTATGACGTTACTGATTGATCGCGTGGATCACCTTGTATTAACGGTTACCGATATTGAGAATACCACTCAGTTTTATGAGAAGACGCTTGGTTTTGAGCGAGAGTTTTTTAAAGGACCCGAAGGGCAGCCACGTTATGCCTTGTTATTTGGTCAATACAAGATCAATCTGCAAGATAAAAATACGGAGACTCCAACGAAGGCAAAAGTGCCAACCATTGGTGCTGGCGATTTTTGCTTGATTTCTAAAGTGCCGCTGGATGACTTCATTGCACACCTCCATAAAGTTGGAGTAGCGATCGATACTGGCCCTGTACAACGCCGAGGGGCGCTGGGGCCAATTCGGTCAGTGTACTTCAGGGATCCTGACGTAAATCTGGTTGAAG
>JBEDHB010000149.1:0-3402 GCA_041174325.1 Pseudomonadota bacterium | reverse complement strand
CCGTCGTCGGTACTTGCGAATCGGTCTGTAAGCAGCTATGCACTCCACTATCCTGCAATAAGGCCTCCACACGCTTGCCAGCCTCATCCACTCCGATTACTCCTAGAAGGCTAGTTTGCGCTCCCAAAGCAGAGGCGTTGCGGGCCACGTTAGCGGCGCCCCCTAAACGCTCATCAATCTTGCCAACCTGCACCACAGGAACCGGGGCCTCAGGCGATATGCGACTGGTATCACCAAACCAATAGCGATCGAGCATGACATCACCCACCACTAAAAGACGGGTTTTACTAAATTGTGTGCGATCGGCTTTCTCGGTCATGACTCTCGATTCACTCCATACACTAATTATGCCGACCAATACCGTAATACTCAAAACCCAGCTCAGTCATCGCCTGGGGTTCATATAGATTGCGTCCATCAAAAATAATCGGGTTCTTCATCGCCTGCTTTAGATGGTCAAAATCAGGACTCCGGAATGCCTTCCATTCGGTCACAATGATTAATGCGCTAGCCCCTGCTAAGGCATCCTCTGGACTTTTTACTAAGGAAACTTTTTGAAGTTGATCGGGTTTTCCTTGGAAATCGATCTCAAAGGCGTGTTGTGCCTCAGGCATTGCAACAGGATCATGAGCCATCACCTGCGCTCCACGCTTGACCAACTCCCCAATAATGAAACGACTGGGTGCTTCGCGCATATCATCGGTATTCGGTTTAAATGCTAAGCCCCACACCGCAAATCGATGACTGGAGAGGTCCTCGCCAAAGCGTTTGGTAATCTTCTCAATCAATATCGTCTTTTGTTGGCGGTTAACCGCCTCCACAGCCTCTAAGATTTTGAGATCACGTCCATGCTGTAAGGCGGTTTTAGATAAAGCCGACACATCCTTTGGGAAGCAAGAGCCTCCGTAGCCGGTTCCTGCGTATAAAAATCCATACCCAATCCGCGAGTCCGAACCGATACCTTGGCGCACCGCTTCAATATCAGCTCCAACCGCATCGGCTAAATTGGCAAGCTCATTCATGAACGAGATACGCGTTGCTAGCATTGCATTAGCGGCGTATTTAGTGAGCTCAGCACTTTTGACATCCATGTAATAGGTGCGCTCGTGATGACGATTAAAGGGTGCGTAGAGTTTACGCATCAGTTCTTTAGCGCGCAGCCCTGCGGCATCTTGATTGGTGCCAATCACAATCCGATCGGGTCGCATAAAGTCTTCCACTGCAGCCCCCTCTTTCAAAAACTCCGGATTGGAGACCACTGAACACCATGCAGGATCCAAATTACGTTTTTGTAACTCCTCGGTAATAGCAGTTGTAACTTTTTCTGCAGTACCAACTGGCACCGTTGACTTATCGACAATGACCTTAGGGCCATTCATATGCTTGCCAATATTACGGGCCGCAGCAATCACATACTGCAGATCCGCTGAGCCATCTTCATCGGGCGGTGTACCCACGGCAATAAATTGAATTTCGCCATGCTGAACGGCTGCTGCCACATCGGTCGAAAATTGAATGCGCCCAGCTGCGCGATTGCGAGCGATCATCTCCTGCAATCCCGGTTCGTAAATTGGGACTCCACCTGAATTTAAAATATCGATCTTTTTCTGATCGAGATCTAAACAGAAAACTGTATTACCGAGTTCAGCCAAACACGCCCCGGTAACCAATCCTACATAGCCACTGCCAACAATAGTAACTTTCAATCTTTATTCCTTAATGCAAAGAACTAACTAGATCATTTGAATGATTAATTACATCGACGGGCCGCTCGGAACCGCGCCCTCAGTCCGTCGGGGTGAGTATGCCTCCCAATGATTACAACCAGGACATTGCCAATAAAAACGCCTTGCCCGAAATCCGCAGTTTCCGCAGGTATAACGTGCCAAGGCGGTTGTCCGCTGCTTAAGTAATCCGAGAGTTGACTTTAAATCTGCTACCCGTGTCTCCGGCCCAGTAACCTGTGCCAAGGCCAACCGAGTCTCCGCTAGCTTCGATAATGCACTGAGCGTCGGGGAATGCTGCATGACATCGACCAACATCACTTCAGCTGCCTGAGCCCCCCGAATTTGCATCATATGCTTATGCACGATGTCTAAGAGCTCACCAATGGCTTGAGTTTTAAGGAGAGCGAGTAATTGATCCAAACCAAGATCGACTTGGTTGACGGCATGATGTGCAGTCATCCACCGATCGGCTACTAAATGCATATAGGCGGGGTTCTCTTTTGCTACGATTGCCCATACATCGATCGCCTGCTGGGGACGCTCGTTGGCCAAATAGTAATCACCCTGCAAGATCAAGGCACGAGCGTGGTTTGGAATTGCCGATAGTGCGTGATGGATTGCTCCCTCAGCCTCAGGAAAATCAGTGCGTCGCAGCGCCTCTTGGGCAATCTCGCAATAGAACTGCGCAATCTCTAATTGATGGCTTTTGTCTTGCAAACCCTGCAGTTCGTTAGCGGCAATAATTGCTTTTTTCCAATCCTTCTCAATTTGATACATCTCGAGAAGACTCTCTTTTGCCGGAATGGCATATTTGCCTGCACCTACCTGATTAAGAGACGCTTCAGCACGATCCAATAGGCCGGCACGCAAAAAATCGCGGCCTAGCTCATAAGCAGCGTGATCTCGATCGCGAGGCTTTAAATCTTCGCGATTAGCCAAGTGTTGATGAACGCGAATGGCTCTCTCGGTCTCACCGCGACGGCGAAATAAATTACCTAAGGAAAAATGCAGATCAACCGTTTCCGGGTCTAGTTGGGCAACCTTAACAAGAGCCTCGATTGCCTGATCAGGTTGCTCGTTAAGCAAAAGATTTAAGCCCTTAAAGGTCGAGCGTTGCTGTTTTAGTCGTTCGCGCTCATCTTGCTTTGCTTCTAAGCGCAAATCCCAACGGGAAGCCAGCCAACCCAGTCCAAAGAAGATCGGGATTAAGAGCAACCAACCGGTTTCAATTTGAATCATTTCAGTGGCGAATGAATAGAGATACTATTTTTAGATCCCTAGGAGATCTGCCACCATAGGATTAGGCACCCGAGCTACCTGAATCAAGAGTAATTTTTTGATCGAGCGGCTTGTAATCAACGCGCTCACGAAGTTCTTTACCTGGTTTGAAATGGGGAACGCGCTTTTCAGGGATGAGGACCTTCTCACCCGATTTTGGATTGCGTCCAGTGCGAGCGGGTCGATGATGCAAAACAAAACTGCCCACACCACGAAGCTCAATACGCTTCCCTTCAGCTAGGGCTTGGGTCATCGTATCTAGCAAGGTTTTCACTGCTAGCTCAACATCCCGAGGCAAGAGTTGCGGAAACTGCTCCGCAAGACTCTCAACCAGCTCAGAACGGGTTATCGCTTGGTGCTCTTGATCTGACATAGTCTAATTAGCCCGCCACCCAAT
>JBEDHB010000148.1:0-3427 GCA_041174325.1 Pseudomonadota bacterium | reverse complement strand
GCACCTGCTACCGCACACGGTAAAAGTGTGATGCCACGGGTTGCGGCCAAGCTAGATGTTGCGCAGCTCTCGGATATCACCAAGGTTGTGTCTGCCGATCAATTTGAGCGTCCCATTTATGCGGGTAACGCAATTGCGACGGTGCAAACGATTGACCCCAAAAAGGTGATTACGGTACGAACCACTAATTTTGATCCTGCCAGTACTGGCGGATCATGCCCGATCGAATCAATTGCTCCAATAGAAGTATTTACCGCGAGTCAATTTGTTGGTCGTGAGTTAACCAAATCAGACCGCCCTGAGTTGGCTGCTGCAAAAATTATTGTTTCTGGAGGTCGTGGACTTGGCTCTGCAGAGAAATACAAAGAACTAATTGAGCCATTAGCCGATAAGCTTGGTGCCGCTCTCGGCGCTTCTCGTGCTGCGGTGGATGCGGGTTATGTGCCCAATGATTATCAAGTGGGTCAAACCGGAAAAATTGTGGCTCCACAGCTTTATATTGCAGTGGGCATCTCTGGAGCAATCCAGCATCTTGCTGGCATGAAAGACTCCAAAGTAATTGTGGCGATTAACAAAGATCCAGATGCGCCGATCTTTGGAGTGGCAGACTACGGACTAGTTGGTGATTTGTTTACTCTTGTGCCTGAGTTAACTGCCTCGATCTGATCCCAACTTATTGACTGAGCTTTTTGGCCTCTTCAATTTGGTAGATGAAGAATTGTTCAAAGCCAATCGCTAGAAAGCTCATCATGACCCCTGCGCCAATCACCAGCGAGAGAATTACGCAGATCACGACAGGCCAGCCCGATTCTGTTTTTTGTTTGCCTTGAAATGAAGCATTAAATTGCGCATCCCATTTCTCATCGGGACGCAATCCAAACACAATCGTGCTTAACCAACTTGCTTCTAATGCAATAAATCCAAGAACAATTAATACCCAAGCAGCCGCAGAAGACTCTGGGCTCGTTTTTAATAGCATGAAGCCCAGAATGCCCGCAATTAGAGATGCAAGCTGAATCCATGCCCAAAAACTTTTGATACCGAGTAAATAAAAGCAATTCAATCCAGTTCCAGGAAGAAATAGCCCAAGTGCAGAAAACATTAATTTGGACCGAAATTGAGTGCTCATGGATTGCTTCGTTGGATTAAGTTAAAACCTAATACTTCACGGTTGGGTCCAATGATAAGTAAATAATTACCATCGCGTGCAATGCTTCGGTAATCCCTCAGTAAATATAAGAAATCGCGTTCAATATCCTCGCGATTGGAAGCGCAGGCCATGCGAGTTGTGGCGATTTGTTCAATTTGAAAGCCCCGATGATCTTCGATAATTTGCGCATTAAAGCGATTGCAGCCACTAAAGCCGCTCACTCGCCCTGGACTAAATTGCAAGCCAATTTTTGGCCCACCATCATTGGGCATTGATCGAAGACGAACCTCACCCATGGTATTCGGTGCCATATTCCAGCGATTAAGTTCCCATTGGGTGCCAACCAGTTCGGAATAGGGTGGGGTCGTTTCTCCAGGGCATGGTGGAGCTATATTGGCGCAACCGATGAATAGCAGTGGTGCCAAAGTAATTATTCCCATTAGTTGCCTCTTGGGTTGAGAAACCAAAATCGCTAAATTTTCTTTATAACCCATTGATTTAATTGTTTTTTTATCGGTCACGGTCAATAATCTTTGGTGGAATGATGGAGTTTATGGGCTATTTCGACTAGAATATGAGGTTTTCTGTGGTCGTCAGCCTCTTTGGTTGAGCAAGCTTTTTGAGGAAAGACGATTCAGTCATCCATTTTTTAATCATTTGATTTTAAGGAAATACCTATGGTCGTCATTCGACTTGCCCGCGGCGGTTCTAAAAAGCGCCCATTTTTTAGCATCGTTGCTACCGATAAACGCAATCGTCGCGACTCGAATTTCATCGAGCGCTTGGGTTACTTTAATCCCCAAGCGTCTGAAAAAGAGCAGGCAATGCGCCTTTCTCAAGACCGTTTAACGTATTGGTCTGGTGTTGGTGCGCAAATTTCGCCAACCGTAAAGCGTTTGATCAAGGATCATCCAGCGGCCTAAGCTTGGCCATGATTGAAGGGGGAGTGGTGAGCGGTCATCAACCCCCCTCTGATTTGATTAATTTGGGTATCGTCTACGATGCCCAAGGCCTAAAAGGCCACATCAAAGTCCGCCCATACTCTTCCGATCCGATTGCCCTTTTGGCTTGCAAAGAGGCTTATTTGCAGGGCTATCATACTGCGGCTGTACCCACTATTTACCGTGTGCAAAGCGCAAAGATTCACTCTGGCTACGTGGTGATGCTTTTGGATGGTATTGATAATCGCGATTCTGCACTAGCCCTTAAGGGCCAGACGGTATTGCTTCCACGAAAGGCATTTCCAACACCTGAGGAAGACACCTATTACTGGGTTGATTTGATTGGGTGCGAGGTCTATAACGAGCAGGGGACTCATCTGGGCATCATTGAGGATATGGCTGAATTTGGTGCGCATCCAATCATGACGATCGGCAGTGAGCTGATTCCCTTTGTCCCAGCAATTGTCAAATCGGTTCAGTTGAGGTCACCCGAATTACCATCAGGCAGGGTTGTAGTGGATTGGCAGCCCAACTGGAGCCAATGAGCATGGATGCGACCAAGATGGATTTTGATGTGTTGACACTCTTTCCAGAGATGTTTTCTGCTCTTACCCAATATGGGGTGACGGGCCGCGCCTGTGAGCAGCGACTAACTTCAGTAACTACATGGAATATAAGAGATTTTTCTGAGGATTCCCGAAAAACCGTCGATGATCGGGCTTATGGCGGTGGCCCCGGTATGGTGATGATGGCTAAACCCCTAGATTCTTGTCTTCAAGCTGTTGGCCGTTCCCATGCCAATCGAGAAATTAATTCTGGGCCAGTTTGTTTATTGAGCCCCCAAGGTGAACCATTTTCACAAAAGTTAGCAACAGATATCATCAGTTATCGACAATTAACCCTAATTTGTGGTCGGTATGAGGCTGTTGACCAACGTTTTATTGATGATAAGGTGGATCTTGAGATCTCAGTTGGGGATTTTGTCGTATCGGGGGGTGAGCTACCTGCCATGATCCTTATGGATGCTGTGATCCGCTTGATTCCAGGGGCTTTAGGGGATGAGGACTCAGCAGAGCAGGATAGCTTTATGAATGGCCTTTTAGACCATCCCCACTACACTCGTCCAGAGGTTTATGGAAATAAATCCGTGCCAGACGTGCTTTTGGGCGGACATCACGCTAAAATAGCAGATTGGCGTCGGCAGAGGTCCTTAGAGCTGACGTTCAAGCGCCGCCCAGATCTCATCATCAAAGCGCGTGCAAATGGGTTGCTAAGCCAGAAGGACGAGGCGTTTTTGAAGACGCTTAAACCGTAAAAGCTTGGCGAAAATTGAACT
>JBEDHB010000147.1:0-3439 GCA_041174325.1 Pseudomonadota bacterium | reverse complement strand
CAATACGGGGCAGGGTATTGGCTGGAAGCGTCATGGCGTCAAACGAAATAAAGATTGATTAAAAAATCAGCAAATTAAGGTCCGGTAATACAATATTGTTTATTCAAGTATGCCCGATTTTAGGGATAGCGCTTTAGCCGGTTTTTTAACTTTACAAGAGTCTTTATGTCTATGCAAAATAAGCAAAACGCCTACGTTTTGCCTTTTGAGGAGCTGCGTGTCGGCGATGTCGAGTCGGTGGGCGGTAAAAATTCCTCACTAGGTGAAATGATTTCACAATTAGCATCAGCAGGGGTCCGTGTTCCGACTGGTTTTGCCACCACATCCATCGCATTTCGGGATTTCTTAAAACATAATCAACTGGATCAGAAGATTTCAGAGCGGCTCGCTAAGCTCAATGTGGATGATGTCCGCGCTTTAGCCGAAGCCGGCGCTGAGATTCGCTCTTGGATCGAAGGGGCTGCCTTTCAACCTCAGTTAGAAGCTGACATTCGGGAGGCTTTTCAAAAACTCGATGCATCCGGCACAGGATCCTTTGCGGTACGTTCCTCGGCAACTGCTGAGGATCTGCCTGACGCCTCATTTGCAGGTCAGCAAGAAACCTTTTTGAACGTATCGGGTATTGATGAGGTATTAAAAAAGATTCGTGAGGTGTTTGCATCCCTATACAACGATCGTGCGATTTCCTATCGCGTCCACAAAGGATTTGCCCATGCTGATGTAGCGCTTTCTGCGGGAGTACAACGCATGGTGCGCTCGGATCTTGGGGCGGCAGGCGTAATGTTCACCCTCGATACAGAGTCTGGTTTCCCCGGGGTGGTCTTTATTACTTCAAGCTATGGCCTAGGAGAGACCGTAGTCCAGGGTGCAGTCAACCCTGATGAGTTTTATGTTTTTAAAGAGACTTTAGCGAAAGGTAAAAAAGCAATTATTCGGAAGTCTTTGGGATCAAAATTAATACAGATGCAATTTGCGCCCCAGGGATCTGCTGAGCGTGTGCAGACGGTTGAGGTCAGCCCTGAAGAGCGTAATCGTTTCTCGATTAGTGATGCAGATGTAACAGAGCTTGCAAAATATGCGGTCATTATTGAGAAGCACTATGGCCGACCCATGGATATCGAATGGGGTAAAGATGGTGAGGATGGCAAGATCTATATCCTTCAGGCGCGTCCTGAGACAGTCAAGAGTCAAGCAGCTGATCAGGTGGAACTGCGCTATCGCTTAAAGGGGAATTCAAAAGTCATTACGTCGGGCCGAGCCATTGGCCAAAAGATTGGTGGTGGTCCGGTACGTGTAATTCGGGATGCCAGTGAAATGGATCGAGTTCAGCCCGGCGATGTTTTGGTAGCCGATATGACCGATCCGAATTGGGAGCCTGTGATGAAGCGCGCCTCAGCGATCGTGACTAATCGGGGTGGAAGAACCTGTCATGCCGCGATCATTGCGCGCGAACTTGGTGTTCCTGCAGTTGTGGGGTGCGGTAATGCAACGGATGTCTTGCAAGATGGTGCGGTTGTAACCGTATCGTGTGCCGAGGGTGACGAAGGGCGTATTTATGACGGCCTGATTGAAACTGAGGTCACTGAAGTAAAGCGTGGCGTTCTTCCAGAAATACCCGTCAAGATCACTATGAATATTGGTAATCCTCAATTAGCCTTTGATTTTTGCCAGCTGCCGAACGCTGGTGTTGGTCTGGCCCGATTGGAATTCATTATTAATAACTACATTGGCGTGCATCCGCGCGCAGTGTTGGAGTATCCGAACATCGATGCCGATTTAAAGCGAGCAGTGGAGAGTGTGGCGCGTGGATATTCAAGTCCTCGGGCATTTTATGAGGATAAATTAGTCGAGGGAGTGGCGACCATTGCTGCTGCCTTCTATCCAAAGCCGGTGATTGTGCGTTTGTCGGATTTTAAGTCCAATGAGTATAAGAAGTTGATTGGCGGATCACGCTATGAGCCCGATGAAGAAAATCCAATGCTCGGTTTTCGGGGCGCATCTCGGTATGTATCGGAAGATTTTGGCGAGGCCTTTGCCCTCGAATGCGCAGCCATGAAGCGGGTGCGCGAGGAAATGGGCTTAGATAATGTAGAAATCATGGTGCCGTTTGTGCGCACCATTGCCCAGGCAAAGCGTGTGATTGAGATGATGGCCAAGTTCGGTCTGCAACGTGGGGTCAATGGCCTGAAATTGATCATGATGTGCGAGATCCCATCAAATGCTATTTTGGCCGATCAATTCCTCGAGCACTTTGATGGCTTCTCGATTGGTTCAAACGATATGACTCAGTTGACCTTAGGGCTGGATCGAGACTCTGGCATGGAGCTCTTAGCGATTGATTTCGATGAGCGCGATCCTGCAGTGGAGTTCATGATCGAGCGCTCGATTGATGCCTGCGTTAAGCAGGGGAAATACGTTGGAATTTGCGGACAGGGCCCATCTGACCACCCAGACTTTGCAAAATGGCTAGTGAAAAAAGGAATTACCTCGATTTCGCTTAATCCAGATAGCGTGGTACAAACATGGGAGTTTTTAGCCAAAAACGGATCTTAAGTTTTGGTCTGATTCATTTGATCGGGCGGGTAAGTCCGCCTGATCAATGACAAATATCACCTATTTTGATCGCTTGGCTTTGCTTGAGCTTTTGCTTTTGGGTCGATAAACGGGCACGGTACCCAGTTTCTTTGAAGGCGATTGAATTGAAATACTTTTCTTAGAGCCATTCCAACTGGGCTCGGGAATACTAAGCGCTACCTCTTTGAGTTTTTCTCCCCAGATCCGATGCATCATCTCAAAGTAGGGATTGTCCTCATCAATCGTGATTAACTTATCCAAATTGAAAGAGTCTTTCTCGTAGACCAGAAGGTCTAAAGGTAGGCCAACTGAAATATTACTTTTGATGGTGGAGTCCATCGAGATCAATACACATTTAGTCGCCAAATTGAGTGGTGTATTAAAACGAATGACCCGATCAAGGATTGGTTTGCCATATTTGGATTCACCTATTTGGAAATAGGGGGTCTCAGGAGTCGTTTCAATAAAGTTACCGGCGGCATAAATGTTGAATAAACGGGGCTTCTCGCCATGGATTTGACCGCCAAAAATTAAGTTGCAGTTGAACTCAATCCCCGATTTTTGGAGATCCTCAAAATCACGCTCACGCACTTTTTTGATAGCTGAGCCAACGACCGTTGCTGCCTCATGACAGCTTTTAGCATTCCATAGATTCACACTATCAAACATTTCGCCTTGGAGGAGGATCTCTTTGACTGCTTGGGTAATGGCTAAATTACCTGAGCTCATGAGAACAAAAAAACGATCGCGATCTTGATGAAAAAGGGTCATTTTTCGAAAGGTGCCGATTTGATCAACACCAGCATTGGTCCGGGTATCGGCTAGGAACACTAAGCCCTCATTAAGGCAAAGAGCAACACAATAG
>JBEDHB010000146.1:0-3452 GCA_041174325.1 Pseudomonadota bacterium | reverse complement strand
TCGTTGACTTACCCCAAAGAGCTCTAGACCCTAGGTTATCACCGTGGTCAGAAATAAAGACAACTCTTGTGTTGTGCATCAATCCTGTTTCTTCAAGGGTTAAAAGGATTTTGCCAATGTTGGAGTCTAAAAAGGTGCACAGTCCGTAATAGGAAGCGATTGCAATTTGCCTTTTTTCATCATTTTCAAAATATGAATCAAAGCCGTAGCAATCGTTCCATGCTTTAACCCATGGGTGGTACTGCACTTTTTTTGTGGGTAGCTCAATACTCGCGGCAGAGTAGATGGAATAAAACTCCGGTGGACATATCAACGGTGAGTGAGGGGCGATGAACGATGAGTAAAGCACCCAAGGCTTATTATTTTTTTGCTTAGATATTTTTCTTAACCACTCTACTGTTTTTAATGTTATGTCGCGGTCGTATTGGTTATAACTGCTTTCACCAGGGCCAATACTTTTTGCAAGGTCAGCAGATTGATGGCGCTTGGGAAGTGGGTCACGAATCAAGCCATACAAATCACCAACGCCTGCTTCTATGTGCATGGGTATTATTTGCTCAGAGAATCCTGCATCAATCGACTCATTTGCATAATGCAACTTCCCTATGGAAGTGACAGTATGCCCTGCATCTCGCAAAATATGCGCCCAACTGGGAATCTTTCCGTCATAGGCAATGGCGTTATCCCAGCACTTGGATTCATGAACATAACGTCCTGTAGCAAAAGCCGCCCGCGCAGGCACACACAAGGGTGAACTCGAATACGCGTTGTTAAATCGTATTGATCTTGTGGCCAATTTATCTAGATGAGGTGTTTTGACCATCTTGTGTCCGTTGTACCCCAAAACTTTTTTATTGTGCTCATCATCCATAATGATGAGCAGATTCATGGCATCCATTACTCGGCCTTAATTTTGTTTTCAGTAATAACCTTTGACCATCTCAAAGCCTCACTGGTAACGTAAGCCTCTAATTGTTTATTGGGCAAGAACATTGGTTCTGCGCCAACTTTTAGAAACTGCTCTTTTAAAGAAACAGAATTGAGCGATTTCTGAATAGCTTGTTCCAATAGCACTCGGACTTCAATGGAAATACCCGTGGGTGCAAATATCCCGTGCCAGTTGTCTATTTCAAAACCCGCCAAACCAGACTCGGCTGAAGTAGGCACGTCAGAAAGAGCAGATGACCTTTTAGAAGTGGTCACAAATATTGGTCTTACTTTATTTCCTTTTATCAGACCGGCTGCAGCAGGAATGCCCGCAAAAGCCAATTGCACTTCACCTGACGCAACAGCTGTCATGGCGGCGCCTCCGCTTTTATACGGAATGTGCAAAAGAGAACTTCCAATAGATTTTTGAAGTAAAACGCCCGCTAAGTGTTGAGGCCCACCAATTCCTGGTGACGCGAAATTCATCGTACCTGCTTCTGCCTTCGCTTTGGTGGTAATTTGCGCAAGATTTTGCATTCCAGAAGCATTTGAAGCAACCAAGACCAAGGGGACAGAAGCCACCATGGCAATGTGCGCAAAACTTTTTACAGGGTCATATTTAACTGGGTAAAAAGCGGGAGCTAATGCAATGTTAGAAACAGTTCCCATCAGCAAGGTGTAGCCGTCAGAGGCTGAACTCACTACGTACGAGGCACCAATAGTTCCGGTTGCGCCCGCTTTATTTTCAACAATCACAGATTGTCCTAGTGTGGCCCCCATCTCTACAGAAATAGCCCTTGCAAGAATATCTGGCGCACTTCCAGCTTCAGAACCGACCACTATTTTTATAGGTCGAGAGGGGTACTTGTCTTGGGCATCAGCCAAACTTGGCAAAAAGCCCATACAGGCAACAAATAAAAAATGACTTATGCGCTTACACATGAAATTTTTAATCATGGATTGCCTCCTAGTATTCATATCTAACAACTATCCGCGCATCATGGTGCAAAAATCAATATCCGTAAAATCATTATTTATTATTTATTGATAACCTAAGGTAATTAATATGTCTAGGCTGCCTGCTACCTCTCTTTTAAATCGAATGCGAATGAAGCAAATCGCGCTCATGCTGGCAATTGAAAATACCGGCACATTAGGCAAGGCCGCACAAATGATGAATATTTCACAACCAGCCGCCACAAAAATGCTTCATGAACTAGAGCGAGCGCTTGGCGTGAAAGTTTTTGAGCGCGTCGGAAAGTCAATTCAAATCAATGAAGCGGGCTTACAAACATTACTGAGTTTTAAGGGTCTTCTTGGTAGCCTAGAAAAATTACAAAGAGATATCCAAGAATTCAAACATGGTGGATCTGGAAAATTAAATATTGGAAGCATCATGGCTGCCTCCCCAACCTACCTCACCAACGCATTAGTCAACTTAAAGCTATCACACCCTAAAGTAAACACTGTGATTGACGTGGGAACCAATGAGCAACTCATGCAGCAACTTGACGATGGGAAGTTAGACATAGTGATTGGCAGAACACCACCATCAACCTCTTTATACAAATTTCGACCACTAGCTGAAGAACCAGTTTCTATTGTGTGCGCTATAAATCATCCTCTTATTGCCAGGCACACCCATAAATTCTTAGATTTAAAAAAATACGCATGGGTCTTACAACCGGCAGGAACTCCTCTGAGAGAACTGGTCAATAAAGAATTCGAGCATCACTACGAAACACTTCCCAATTTTGGGCTTTTAGAAACATCATCCACACTTATTACTATCCATCTGATCACCAAGACAGATATGTTGGCAGTCTTACCAACCTCCGTAGCCAATGAGTTTGCAAGCCATGGATTATTGAAGTTGCTGAAGTACAAAATGCGGCATAAATTATCTGCCTACGGAAGTGTCGTTCGGTTAGACCGACCAATCTCGATTAATACAAGCAACTTTATAGAGATGCTTCACAGGTAAATGAAATTGCTTAAATACTATGTTAGTAAGTCACTAACAATGAAGATTCGTCCCATGGCTTTAAGCTTTCTTCCTTTTCTATACTAAGACCATGATTCAAGGTCTTGTTCAAATCTTTATTTTTCAAACGCTAGGCGAGTTACTGTCTAAATTTGCTTTGCCATACATTCCGGGACCTGTCCTTGGTTTAGTTTTGTTGTTTGTATTTTTTTGCCTTCGCGGACACGTGCCAGGATCCATTGATTTGGTGGGTAGTAGCGTCTTACAGCATTTAGGCTTGCTGTTTATTCCAGCATCAGTGGGAGTGGTGCTCTACTTGCCTATTTTGCGAGCTAATGCTTGGGCCATTGCGACAGCATTAGTTGTCAGCGTTTTAGCTACCATTGCGGTAACTGCTGCCCTACTCAAGGCATTTAGTAACAGTGACTCAGATGCACACTGATCTACCGCCAATATCTGAGATTTGGGTTTACCTATCAGGAAGCCCATTACTTGCATTAGTTTTAACTCTTAGCTCTTATTTGTTAGGACTAACCTTATA
>JBEDHB010000145.1:0-3506 GCA_041174325.1 Pseudomonadota bacterium | reverse complement strand
GGCTGCTTCTTGCGCAAGTCCCAAGCAAAACCAGAGCCACGCAACATCGGGCCAGTAAAGCCCATTTGCAGTGCTCGCTCAGGTGAGACCACACCAATGCCCACTAAGCGCTGCTTCCAAATGCGGTTATCAGTTAACAAATTGTTGTACTCATCCACATTTGCTGGGAAGCGATTACTAAAGTCTTCAATGAAATCCAATAATGATCCACTACGGGTCTCATTTAAGCGCTTCACGGCTTGCTCGCTCCGAATCGCTGACTTGGCGTATTGAGGCATCTTCTCAGGCAAATCGCGATAGACGCCGCCGGGACGATAGTAGGCTGCATGCATGCGAGCACCGGATACCGCCTCGTACATATCAAAGATATCTTCGCGATCACGGAAGGCATATAAGAAGATCGCCATGGCACCAACGTCGAGACCATGGCAGCCAACCCAGAGTAAATGATTGAGGAGACGGGTGAGCTCATCAAACATCACGCGGATGTATTGAGCACGCACTGGTACGTCCACATCCAACAGTTTCTCAATGGCCATCACATAGGCGTGCTCGTTGACCATCATCGAGACGTAATCCAGACGGTCCATATACGGCACACTCTGAATCCATGTCCGGGTCTCGGCGAGTTTCTCGGTCGCGCGGTGCAATAAACCAATGTGCGGATCAGCGCGCTGGATCACCTCGCCATCAAGCTCAAGCACTAAACGCAATACGCCATGGGCCGCGGGGTGCTGGGGCCCAAAGTTGAGGGTGTAGTTCTTAATCTCAGCCATTTGCTAAGCCACCGTACTGTTCTTCACGAATCACACGCGGGGTTACCTCGCGTGGATCGATGGTTACTGGCTGGTATACCACTCGCTTTAACTCTGGGTCATAGCGCATCTCCACATGACCCGAAATTGGGAAATCCTTACGGAATGGATGACCAATAAAACCGTAATCGGTCAAGATGCGACGCAGATCCTCATGGCCATCAAACAGAATGCCAAAGAGATCAAAGGCCTCGCGCTCAAACCAATTGGCTGAGTTCCAAATAGGAACCATCGATGCTACCAATGGATAGTCATCGTCTGGGGCAAATACCCGAATCCGCAGGCGCTGATTATGTTTTATCGACAGCAAGTGACTCACAACGGCAAAACGTGGTCCGCTCCAGGTGCCATCGGCATAGTCTTTGTAATCAACACCACATAAATCAATCAGCTGCTCAAAGGCTAGGCTGGGATCATCCCGCAATAATTTGGCTGACTCGGCATACGTCGCGTGATGCAAAACAATGGTTAACTCGCGATGATCGATCGTGACACTCTGAATACGGTTTCCTAGAACACGATCGAGTTGCAAACGGAGTTGGTCAAGACGGTCGCTCATCTCAGCCCTTCCTTGCAATCGTGCTAGTGCGACCAATTTTGGCCTGTAACTGAATGATGCCGTAGATCAACGCTTCAGCGGTTGGTGGGCAACCGGGTACGTACACATCAACAGGAACAATGCGATCGCAACCCCGTACCACCGAGTAGGAGTAGTGATAGTAACCACCACCGTTGGCGCATGATCCCATCGATATCACCCAACGCGGCTCTGGCATCTGGTCGTAGACCTTGCGTAAAGCGGGAGCCATCTTATTGCATAAGGTGCCCGCCACAATCATGAGATCGGATTGACGGGGCGACGGACGAAAGACCACCCCAAAACGGTCAAGGTCGTAACGCGATGCTCCTGCGTGCATCATCTCGACCGCGCAGCAGGCCAGGCCAAAGGTCATGGGCCAAAGCGATCCGGTCCTGGTCCAATTAATTAACTGGTCAGCCGAGGTCGTTACAAAACCTTGTTTTAGAACACCTTCAAGTGCCATCGACGTTTACTCCCAATCTAGGGCGCCCTTTTTCCAGATATAAGCAAAACCAACGATAAATTCAAGGAGGAAAATTGCCATGGCAATATAACCCTCCCAGCCGATATCCCTCAAGGCAACGCCCCAAGGAAATAAAAATGCGGTTTCAAGATCAAACAGGATAAAAAGGATGGCGACCAGATAGTAGCGCACATCGAATTTCATACGAGCATCTTCAAAGGCTTCAAAGCCACACTCGTATGGAGAATCTTTTTCTGAATAGGATTTAGAAGGGGCTAAAACTTTACCCAACACAATGGGAGCAAGACCGACGCCGATACCGACAAGAATAAACAACAGCACTGGGAAGTAATTTGAAAGGTTCAACTTCTTCTATCCTGTGTCAGATTTCCAAACGTTCGAATTATCAACGAGTTTCATTTTGGGATTCTTGATTTACAACAATTAGACAAGAATTCCCTACCAAACTAATCCACTTTGGTGCCGACGGCGAGACTCGAACTCGCACAGCCTAAGCCACTACCCCCTCAAGATAGCGTGTCTACCAATTTCACCACGTCGGCATCTTGGATAAGCCCTACAACAGCCTTCAATTCTACCGCATTGCACCTTCCAAAAAGGTGCAATTTAGCGAGGCACAACCGGTTTACCGGGTTCTGAGCTTGTCCCATTCGCTGGAGTGGCGCCACCTTGCTGTGCAGGGGCTACAGTCGGTAAGGTTGAGTTGGATAAAACCCCTGACTCAACAGGCTTTTTAGTGCCCAACCAGGTAATCCCTAGGGTGCTCAAGAAAAAGATCACAGCAAAAATCGCGGTGGTGCGCGATAGAAAGTTTGAGGAACCAGTAGCCCCAAATAAGCTTCCTGACGAACCTGAGCCAAATGCAGCACCCATATCGGCGCCCTTACCTTGCTGAATCAGGACTAAGCCAATAATGGCCAATGCAGAAACTACTTGCAGGACCACGAATAAAGTTTTAAGCCATTCCATTTCTGTTCTCCATATCGTCATTCATCACGCAATCCATCAAGCCCGACAGATTGCTAAAAACTCCTTGGCATCCAACGATGCACCACCAACCAACGCCCCATCAATATCGGGCATTGCAAAAAGCTCTGTGGCGTTATCGGCCCGGACACTGCCTCCATAAATGATCCCAATGTGGGACGCTACATCATCATCAAACTCAGCTAACTGCAAACGAATTGCCCGATGCATGTCTTGGGCAATTTGCGCACTCGCAACCTTGCCTGTGCCAATTGCCCAAATCGGTTCGTACGCAATCAAGCAATCAACCAATCGATCTTGCAGAGTACTCACCTGACTTGCAACCTGCCGCCTCACCACCTCTACTGCGCGCCCAGAATTACGTTCATCGGCTGTTTCGCCAACGCAAATGATTGGGGTCAGCTCATGATCTAAAGCCTGCTCCGCTTTAAGGGCAATGCTCTCATTGGCCTCACCATACTGCATGCGACGCTCTGAATGGCCCACGATCACAAAGCGAACACCCATCTCCTGCAACATGCTCCCACTCACCTCACCTGTGTATGGGCCAGATCCATGTGCCGACACATCCTGCGCCCCCAACTGGAGTGGCGAACTTCCTAAATAACTGCTGCATTCTTGCAAATATGGAAAGGGCACG
>JBEDHB010000144.1:0-3667 GCA_041174325.1 Pseudomonadota bacterium | reverse complement strand
CCTTCAGCCAGAGCTTGGGTCATCGTATCTAGCAAGGTTTTTACTGCTAGCTCAACATCCCGAGGCAAGAGTTGCGGAAACTGCTCCGCAAGGCTCTCGACAAGCTCAGAACGGGTTATCGCTTGGTGCTCTTGATCTGATGACATAGTCTAATTAGCCCGCCACCCAAAGGGTGGCGGAATCACCTTAGCTTTGATTATCCATCTTCGCCTTCAACAGGGCGCCAAGATTGGTCGTACCAGAGCCAGCATCGCCCTGTAACTTGTTCATGGCATCTTGTTGATCAGCACTATCTTTCGCCTTGATTGATAAATTAATCGAACGGGATTTGCGATCGATATTAATAATCATGGCTGTGACAGAATCACCCTCTTTCAGAGCATTGCGGGCATCTTCAACGCGATCGGTTGAGATCTCTGAGGCACGCAAGTAACCTTCCACCTCGTCAGCAAGCGCTATCACAGCACCCTTTGCATCAACACTCTTCACGGTACCGGTGACCATGCTGCCTTTATCACTGGTCGACGTAAAGTTGTTAAAGGGATCACCTGACATTTGTTTGATGCCAAGGGAGATACGCTCTTTTTCAACATCAATTGCTAAAACGACGGCTTCTAACTCATCGCCCTTCTTGAAGGCTTTAACAGCCTCTTCACCAGGCTCGTTCCAGGATAGGTCAGATAGGTGCACCAAACCGTCAATTCCGCCGGGCAAGCCAATAAAGACGCCAAAATCCGTGATGGACTTAATTGCCCCTTTGATCTTGTCGCCCTTTTGATGGATACGCGAGAACTCTTCCCATGGGTTTGCTTTGCATTGCTTGATACCTAAGCTAATACGACGCTTATCTTCATCAATGTCCAAGACCATGACTTCCACTTCAGTTCCTAACGAAACTGCTTTGCTAGGGGCCACATTCTTATTGGTCCAATCCATTTCAGAGACGTGTACCAAGCCTTCAATGCCACTTTCGATTTCAACAAACGCACCGTAATCAGTCAAATTGGTCACTTTGCCAAAGAGGCGTGTATTGGGTGGGTAACGACGGGCAATACCAACCCAAGGATCATCACCCAACTGCTTAATACCTAATGAAACCCGGTTTTTCTCTTGATCAAACTTCAGAATCTTCGCGGTTACCTCTTGACCAACAGTCAACATCTCGCTGGGGTGACGCACACGACGCCAAGCCAAGTCAGTAATGTGGAGCAGGCCATCAATACCGCCAAGATCAACGAATGCGCCGTAATCGGTAATGTTCTTAATGGTGCCCTGAACAACGCTGCCCTCTTGGAGGTTAGACATCATCTTGGCGCGCTCTTCACCTTGGCTAGCCTCAACCACTGCGCGACGCGAGAGTACAACGTTATTGCGCTTACGATCTAGCTTAATGACCTTAAACTCCATGGTCTTACCTTCGTAAGGGCTAGTATCTTTAATTGGACGGGTGTCAACAAGTGATCCAGGCAAAAAGGCACGAATGCCGTTTACCATCACGGTCAATCCGCCTTTCACCTTACCAGTCACCGTACCGGTGACGATCTCGGCTCCTTCAAGAGCTTTCTCGAGGTTCATCCAAGACGCAAGGCGTTTTGCTTTGTCGCGTGACAAGATCGTATCGCCATAGCCATTTTCTAAGGCATCAATTGCGACGGATACAAAATCACCAGGGTTAACTTCGAGTTCACCCTGGTCATTTTGGAATTCTTCAACGGGTATGAATGCTTCGGACTTTAGGCCGGCATTTACAACCACAAAATTATGATCAATACGAACGACTTCGGCCGAAATAACCTGGCCGGTTTTCATATTAGAACGGGTTAGGGATTCTTCAAATAGTGCTGCAAAAGATTCAGACATGAGGTTCACTTTGTGCCGTCAATTACTGACGGGTTAGGTTAATCAAACTTAAGCCAGCGGTTTTTACCGTAGGTGCTAACTTAAGCGCCAAACTTCAACTTGTATTTCTAATTACGAATTGCATCTTGGTACCAAGAAAGTACCTGCTCAACTGCTTGATCGACGGATAAGTTCGAAGTATCGAGCAAAAAAGCTCCCTTTACTTGCTTGAGAGGCGCGGTTGCCCGTTGAATGTCTCGAGCATCTCGTTCCTGCAAGTCTTGCAAAAGGAGATCCATTCTAGCAGAAATTCCCTTAGCGATCAATTGCTTATATCGACGTTCCGCCCGAGCCTCGACGCTAGCGGTCAAAAATACCTTCAAAACAGCATCGGTAAAGATCCGGCTTGCCATATCGCGACCATCAGCCACTAAGCCGGGACTCCTCCGAAACCCCCTCTGAAGAGCCAATAGAGCATCTCGCACCTCTGGATAAACTGCGATTTGGGATGCCAAAACCCCAATCGACTCGTCTCGAATGGCCTCAGTGACATCGACACTGCCCAGGAAAATCAGTCCATTTTTAAACTCAATCTTCATGGTGAGGGCAAGCTCACCCAGGGCGCGGCAATCAGTGGGCAAAATGCCATTTTCTTCGCTGGCAAGAGCTACAAGGCGATACAGAGCGCCACTATCCAAATAATGGAATCCAAGACGGTTGGCAACTTGCATTGCCACCGTCCCCTTACCTGAAGCGGTGGGTCCGTCAATTGCGATGACCGGGGGAGGACTCAACCCAAACACTCCTTTATAGGAAATTAATAAGTGATTCGTGCCAACTCTGAAAAGTAATGCGGAAAGGTTTTAGCAACGCACTGAGGATCATTAATCACGATTGGCTTAGGACCGAATGCTGCTAAAGAGAAGCACATCGCCATCCGATGATCGTCATAGGTATCAATTCCCTGGGGTGGGGTCTGCCACTCCTCATTACTTAATGGATGAATCTCAATGAAATCCTCACCCTCATGAACCACTGCCCCTAATTTACGCAGCTCGGTCGCCATCGCTGCAATCCGGTCTGTTTCTTTAACCCGCCAGCTGGCAATCTTCTCTAGGCGGGTTTTGCCTTGAGCAAATAATGCCATCACTGCCAAGGTCATCGCTGCGTCCGGAATCGTCGTGCAATCAATCGTGATGCCTCGCAACATTCCATCGGGATGCACAACCCCGCTGGTCTCAAGAAAATCATCACCGCGCAGGACCCTCGCTCCCATTTGCTCAATCGCGTCCGCAAAGGCGATATCCCCCTGAATACTGGTTTTACCAACCCCAAGAACGCGTACTGGACCTCGACCAAGCACCCCGGCTGCCAAAAAATACGATGCGGAGGATGCGTCGCCCTCGACCCAGAGTGTTTGGGGGCTTTTGTATACGGCTCCAGCTTGAGTAGGCGCAATCACAAACTGATGGGGCGTTGGATTGCCTACCTCCACCCCAAACCGAGCCATCAATTGAATCGTGATGTCGATGTATGGCCTTGAAATTAATTCACCAATCACTTCAATCTGAATGGGTTTACGGGCTACCAGAGGCAGCGCCATCAATAAGGCTGTCAAAAATTGGCTGGAGACATCGCCCCTTACCCGAATCAACTCAGGCAAGGCAAGCTTGCCAGCATGGATTTGAATTGGCGGATAACCGACCGCTTGCTCATAATCAATCTGCGCGCCAATTTGCGAAAGTCCGTCAACTAAATCACCAATCGGTCGCTCATGCATGCGCGGTACTCCAGAGAGTCGGTACTTCCCCTCTTGCATGACTAATGC
>JBEDHB010000143.1:0-3692 GCA_041174325.1 Pseudomonadota bacterium | reverse complement strand
GAGAAAGAAAGTTTGGCTTTGATGTTCGATTCAATCATGGTTCATTCCCAATCAGTCAATGCAATACAGTTATCGTTGACGCAACATACCCAACACCGCTCGAGCAGACTCAGAATCCATTGCGGGATTTAACTCTTTGCGAGCTAACAATAAATCCAGCAAATCATTGTCATCTAATTGCAAGAGTGTTGATAACGCCTTGCCCTGCTCTTCATTCAGTTCGTGAGCGAATCGACGAAAGAAACGCTCCAGAATTAAATCGTTTTCCAATAAACCGCGACGCGCTGCACTGCGAAGCTGATAAATCTGCTTGGCATCAAGGCTCATACCGCCCGACGCACCATCAATTCTTTAATCTTACCAATGGCCTTGGTTGGATTGAGATGTTTTGGACAAACATCAACGCAATTCATAATAGTATGGCAACGGAACAGGCGATACGGATCTTCTAAATTATCTAAGCGCTCGGCAGTTGCCTGATCACGGCTATCCGCAATAAATCGATAGGCTTGAAGCAGACCTGCTGGTCCAACAAATTTATCAGGGTTCCACCAAAACGATGGGCACGATGTTGAGCATGAAGCGCACAGGATGCACTCATACAAACCATCAAGCTCTTCACGCTCTGCCGGACTTTGCAAACGCTCTTTCTCGGGTGGCGGCATGTCGTTAATCAAGTAGGGCTTGATCGAGAGATATTGCTTGAAGAAGAGTGTCATGTCGACGATCAGATCACGCACCACCGGTAACCCTGGTAAGGGACGTAGGGTAATCTTCTGGGGCAAAGAGCGCATATTGGTTAAACAGGCCAAGCCGTTTTTGCCATTGATGTTCATGGCATCCGAGCCACAAACGCCCTCACGGCAGGAGCGCCGATAGGAAATACTCTCATCTTGCTTCTTAAGTGAAATGAGGGCATCTAAGAGCATGCGCTCACCTTTGAGCTCTAACTCAAAGCGTTGCATCCGAGGGGCTTTATCAACCTCAGGATCGTAACGATAGATTTCAAAGATACGGGTATCACTCATAGTCTTTATCCAAGTTTTAGAACGTACGCTCTTTGGGTGGCACCGACTCCACCGTCAGGGGTTTGAGTTGCACTGGCTTGTAATCCAACTGATTGCCTTCATACCACAGGGTATGTTTCATCCAATTGACATCATCACGCTTGGGATAATCATCATGGGCATGCGCACCACGACTTTCCTGGCGAGCAGCTGCCGAGATCATGGTGGAGTTTGCGGTCTGGATTAAATTATCAATTTCCAAGGCTTCAATGCGTGCGGTATTAAAGATCTTTGATTTGTCTTTTACCCACAAGTGCTTCGCACGCTCGGTAAGCTCGCCCATCTTACGAACGCCCTCGTCCAACAACTCTTGATTACGGAATACGCCTGCGTAGGTTTGCATGGTCTTACGAATATCGTTGGCAAGATCTTGCGCATACTCACCCGAACTACTGTCATCGAGTTTTGCAATACGCTCTAATGTGTACTCACCGGCATCCGCAGGCAATGGTTTGTGCTCACGGGCTTTCAGGTTGGCTTGTACAACATGGTTGCCTGCAGCGCGACCAAAGACCAGCAAATCTAATAGGGAGTTGGTGCCGAGACGATTGGCACCGTGCACCGAGACGCACGAGCACTCGCCAATGGCATAAAGGCCATTCACAATCGTGTTAGGGCTGCCATTCTTCGGAATCACTACTTGACCATGAATATTGGTGGGAATGCCACCCATCTGGTAATGGATGGTGGGTACTACTGGAATAGGTTCTTTGGTCACGTCCACGTTTGCAAAGTTCATTCCGATTTCGTAGACCGAGGGCAAGCGCTTCATGATGGTCTCAGCGCCAATATGCGTTAGATCCAATACGACGTAATCACCATCTGGACCACAACCTCGCCCTTCTTTGATCTCTTGATCCATGGAGCGCGATACAAAATCACGTGGGGCTAAATCTTTTAGAGTCGGTGCATAGCGCTCCATAAAGCGATCGCCATTTTTATTGCGCAAGATCCCACCCTCACCACGACAGCCCTCGGTAAGCAAAACGCCAGCGCCTGCGACGCCAGTTGGATGGAACTGCCAGAACTCCATATCCTCTAGTGGTAAGCCAGCGCGAGCCGCCATACCCATACCATCACCGGTATTAATGTACGCATTAGTCGATGCAGCCCAAATGCGGCCCGCTCCACCAGTGGCCATTAGGGTAATCTTCGCCTCTAGGATGTAAACCTCACCCGTTTCCATTTCAAGTGCGGTGACACCAACGACGTCACCCTCTGCATCCCGAATCAAATCAAGCGCAAGCCACTCGACAAAGAAATGGGTCTTTGCTCTGACATTGCGTTGATAGAGTGTGTGTAACATCGCATGACCTGTTCGGTCAGCCGCCGCACAGGCACGCTGCACTGGCTTCTCGCCATAGTTCGCGGTGTGACCACCAAAAGGACGTTGATAGATCGTGCCATCGGCATTGCGATCAAACGGCATCCCAAAGTGCTCGAGCTCATACACCACTTTAGGCGCCTCGCGGCACATAAATTCAATCGCGTCTTGATCACCCAACCAATCGGAGCCCTTGACGGTGTCATAAAAGTGATAGTGCCAGTTGTCCTCGCTCATATTGCCCAATGAGGCACCAATACCGCCCTGAGCGGCGACGGTATGTGAACGGGTCGGAAATACTTTTGATAGGACTGCGACGCTAAGTCCTGCTTCCGATAGCTGCAAAGCTGCACGCATCCCAGAGCCACCGGCCCCCACGATTACAGCGTCAAAACGTCTGCGGGGAAGTGATTTTTTAATGGCTGTCATTCCTTACACTTTCCATAAGATCTGAATGGCATACGCAGCACAGCCGACGAGCCACAAAACAGTAATAACTTGAAGGCCCAAGCGAATGCCAACGGGCTTCACATAATCCATCCAAATATCACGCACACCAATCCAAGCGTGATAGAAAAGGCTTAACAATGCAAGAAGAGTCAACACCTTCATCAACGGATTAGCAAACAATCCTGCCCAACCGTCATAACTAGGGTTACCGTTTAAAAGATAAGCAATCAGCAAAACGATGGTGAATGCAACCATCACGATGGCGGTGACGCGCTGAATAATCCACTCTTTTAAACCGTAATGGGCACCAACCACCAGACGCTTCGGACCAATATTATTTTTTGACATAGCGTGACCGTGAGCTAGAAGAGACCAAATAAACGCAGACCCAGAATCGCAGTCAGCGTGAGGCTTATAGCCATGACCGAAACGGCCGAACGATTGGCGGCCGCCTTGTCGACCCCAATCTCAAGATCCAGCAATAAGTAACGAATCCCGGCGCAGAAATGGTGCAAATATCCCCAAATCAGCCCTAAGCAAATCAATTTCACGAACGGGTTCCCCAGCAAATTCGAGAAATAGGCAAAACTGACCTCGGAGGCTAGGCTTTTATCGAAGAGAAAGAGAATGAAGGGAAGAAACAGAAATAAGGCAGCGCCAGAAATGCGGTGAAGGATAGAAACTTTGCCGGGCCAAGGAAGTCGATACTGGGTCAGTTGTGCGATCCCGATGTTCCGAAATACTGGCCGCTGCTGGGCTGGATTTGAGTCCTGGTGTAAGTCACTCATAGCTGGTTGTAATCCTCGCAAATGAAGGGCCAAATTAATAAATTGTTGTGTTGCAACATATTC
>JBEDHB010000142.1:0-3849 GCA_041174325.1 Pseudomonadota bacterium | reverse complement strand
GGGAAACTTTATTTCTAGTGAGCAATATTCCAAGCTAAAAGTAGACATGACCCGCGAGCAGGTGCGCCAAATTATGGGCACGCCACTATTGGCGAGCTACTTTCATGCAAATCGTTGGGATTACGTATTTGAATTTAAGCGCGAAGGCCAGACGATTGGTAAGGAGCGGCGCGTTACGTTAATTTTTGAAGGTGACAAACTGGTTAAATTTGATGGTGATGCTTTGCCTACCGAAGTAGAGCTTGTGGCTGAGATTGATAACTATGCGCGCGAGAGACGTAGTTTTTGGGAAGTCTTAACAGGTAAAAATAAGCCACCCAAGCCAGCGAAGAGACCACCCCCCGAAGTGATGGTGATTAGTCAGCCGAATAATTTGCCGGCCCCAACACCACAGCCTGATGTGGTGATTACCCCTGTTAAAAATTAATTAGAGAGCCAGTAATGCCAATGAAATTTGCAGTTGCGGGTGCGACCGGAAAAATGGGCAAAATGCTCATCGATACCATTTTGAGATCGTCCAACGCGCAATTAACCGGTGCTCTTGAACACTCTTCCTGCGCTTTGTTGGGAACGGATGCAGGTGCATTTTTGGGTCAACAAACCAATGTCCTCATTACGGATGATTTAGCAAAGGGTTTGACTGGTGCTGAGTATCTAATTGATTTCACGCGTCCCGAAGGAACCTTGCTACACCTTGAGGCTGCAAAGCGGGCAGACGTCAAAATGATTATTGGCACCACAGGCTTTACTGCCGAGCAATTGCAACAGCTTCGGAGTGCTGCCGACACCATTGCTATCGTGTTTGCGCCCAATATGAGCGTGGGAGTGAATGCCAGCCTCAAAATTTTGCAGGTTGCTGCGCAAATGCTTAATCAAGGGTATGACATCGAGATTGTGGAAGCGCATCACCGGCATAAAGTGGATGCACCTTCAGGAACGGCCATCAAAATGGGTGAGGTGATAGCGAAGGCCCAAGGCCATTCCCTGTCTGATCTGGCGGTGTATTCGCGTGAGGGTCATACTGGTGAGCGTAAACCAGGTAGCATTGGTTTTGCAACGATACGGGGTGGGGATATTGTGGGTGATCATACCGTGATCTTTGCAGGCGAGGGCGAGCGGATCGAAATCAGCCATCGCTCTACGAGCCGTCAATCGTATGCCGAAGGCGCTCTTCGGGCCGCCACCTTTTTACAAAATCAGTCCAAAGGCTGGTTTGATATGCAAGACGTCTTAGGCCTCAAATAATTTTTTAATCGCTAATAATAAGAACGAGCAATGGCTAAGGTTTACGCTAAGGATTACGATTTTCGAAGTATCGAAGCGCATGCACACTCTGACTGGCAAGCTCAGAACGTCTATCGTGTCACAGAAAATGCAAAGACCGCCACTGGTCAATTAAAGCCTAAGTTCTATGCCTGCTCGATGCTGCCTTATCCATCGGGTAAGTTGCACATGGGTCATGTGCGTAACTACACCATTAACGATGTGATGGCGCGCCAACTGCGCATGCAGGGCTACAACGTCTTAATGCCCATGGGTTGGGATGCATTTGGTATGCCCGCTGAGAATGCCGCACTTCAGAATAATGTGCCGCCCGCACAATGGACCTATCAAAATATTGATTACATGCGGAGCCAGATGGCAGCGATGGGTCTGGCAATTGATTGGTCGCGGGAGGTGGCAACTTGTAAGCCCGATTACTACCGTTGGAACCAATGGCTATTTTTAAAGATGCTCGAACAGGGTATCGCCTATCGCAAAACGCAAACGGTTAACTGGGATCCGGTCGATCAAACCGTTTTAGCGAATGAGCAAGTGATCGACGGTCGCGGTTGGCGCTCAGGTGCCTTGGTTGAAAAGCGTGAGATTCCGGGGTATTACCTCAATATCACCGCGTATGCTGACGAGTTATTAACTGGACTTGATGATCTAGCGTGGCCTGAGCGCGTGAAGATTATGCAACAAAACTGGATTGGCAAAAGTCATGGGGTACGCTTTGCATTTACCCATCAAATTCAGGATGACTCTGGCCGTTTGATTAACGATGGCAAGATGTACGTGTTCACCACACGTGCCGATACCATCATGGGCGTTACATTTTGCGCGGTTGCTGCCGAGCATCCTTTGGCAGCCAAAGCAGCACAATCCAATCCAGCATTAGCGCAATTCATTGAACGGTGCAAAACCGGGAGTGTGATTGAGGCCGATTTGGCGACCCAAGAAAAAGAGGGTATGCCAACCGGTTTATATGTGGCCCACCCTTTAACCAATGAGCCAATTCCACTATGGGTTGGTAATTACGTACTGATGTCGTATGGCGATGGTGCGGTGATGGGGGTTCCCGCGCACGATGAGCGTGACTTTGCCTTTGCCAATAAATACCATTTACCCATTAAGCAGGTGATTGCCGTCAAAGGCGTAACCGATATGTTTAATACCTCACACTGGCAAGAGTGGTACGCACAAAAAGAGAACACCGAGTGCATTTACAGCGGCTCCTACGATGGCTTATCGCATCCAGATGCCGTCCAGGCCGTTGCTAAGGATCTGAAAGAACGAGGCCTTGGTGAGCTAAAAACTACCTACCGCTTGCGCGATTGGGGAATTTCTCGACAGCGCTATTGGGGAACCCCAATCCCAATGATCCACTGCACTGATTGCGGTGAAGTGCCGGTTCCCGAATCGGATTTACCAGTGGTTCTGCCCGAAGACTGTGTGCCCGATGGTTCTGGTAATCCTCTCAATAAACGTGAGGATTTTTTGAAGGTCGATTGTCCAAAGTGCGGTAAGCCCGCGCGGCGTGAGACCGACACGATGGACACCTTTGTGGATTCCTCATGGTATTTCATGCGCTACACCGGTCCCGATGCAAAAAGTATGGTGGACTCTCGTAATGATTATTGGATGCCAATGGATCAATACATTGGTGGTATTGAGCATGCGATCTTGCATCTGCTGTACGCTCGGTTTTGGACCAAGGTGATGCGCGATTTAGGTTTGGTGCGTTTTGATGAGCCTTTCCTAAATCTTCTCACACAGGGTATGGTTCTCAACGAAACCTTTTATAAAGAAGATCCCAGTGGTAAAAAACAATGGGTCAATCCTGCCGATGTGGAGTTGGATCTCGATGAGAAGGGGCGACCCATTGCAGCTAAGCTCATCAAGGATGGCTCGTCAGTCCACATTGGTGGCGTCGAGAAGATGGCCAAGAGTAAAAATAATGGCGTTGATCCGCAAGCCCTGATTGATCAGTATGGTGCTGATACGGCCCGCCTATTCACGATGTTTGCCGCCCCGCCTGAGCAGCAATTGGAGTGGTCGGGTGCCGGCGTAGAGGGCGCCTCTCGATTTCTGCGACGACTTTGGATGTATGCAAGCTCGCAAGCTGAACATCTGCAATCGCCGCAGGCTTTACTTCCAAAGGATCTTAGTGCTTCTGAAAAAGAGTTACGTTTTGAAGTGCATACTATTTTGAAACAAGCAAACTTTGATTATCAGCGTCGTCAGTACAACACCGTGGTCTCGGCAGCGATGAAGATGCTCAATGTCTTGGAGCCTATTAAGTTGGATCGGGATGGGAACTTGATTCGTCCCGAAGTGCTTTTTGAGTCCCTCGGTATTTTGTTACGGATTTTGTACCCGGTGGTGCCGCACTGTACCTATGTTCTGTGGAATGATCTTGGATTCACAAAGCACTTTGGCTCCTTATTGGATGCGCCTTGGCCGCAAGTTGATGAGTCTGCTTTGATTCGGTCTGAGATTGAGTTGGTTTTGCAAATCAATGGCAAACACCGTGGCCAAATTAGGGTGCCAGCGGATGCCTCAAAGGATGTGATTGAGGCCATCAGC
>JBEDHB010000141.1:0-3864 GCA_041174325.1 Pseudomonadota bacterium | reverse complement strand
GCTAGAAGCGTGGCACGCGCATCATAGGTGTTTACTAAGCCTTTGGCAGCATCGGTCGCAATTCCATCAAATGCCCCTGCACGTATCAACGCTTCAATCGAACGGCGATTGACTTGACGGCGATCGACCCGGGCACAGAAATCGAAGAGATCTTTAAACGGTCCTGCTTTGCGCGCTTCCACAATAATCTGGATTGCCCCCTCACCGGTACCTCGCACCGCTCCCAAGCCATAACGAATTGTGCGAATACCAAGACTCTGCTCTTGATCATTAGGCTGCGCAATTGGTGTGAACTCATACATTCCGGTATTAATATCCGGCGGCAGAATCTTTAAGCCATTATGCAGACTATCGTCATACAAAATCTTCACCTTATCGGTGTCGTCCATTGAGAGCGATAAGTTAGCCGCCATAAATTCTGCGGGGTAGTAGGCTTTCAGCCACGCAGTTTGATAGGCTAAGAGCGCATAGGCAGCCGCATGGGACTTATTAAATCCATAGCCTGCAAAACGCTCCATCAGGTCATAGATTTCATCGGCCTTATGCTCGGTGAGCCCATTTTTTTGAGCACCCTCGCGAAAGATCTGGCGATGCTGGGCCATCTCTTCGGGCTTCTTTTTGCCCATCGCGCGCCGCAATAGGTCAGCGCCCCCTAAGGAGTAGCCCCCAATCATCTGCGCCATTTGCATCACCTGCTCTTGATACACCATGATGCCGTAGGTCTCACGCAATACGGGCTCAATCCGTGGATCGGGATACTCCACTTTCTGTTGACCATGCTTACGCTTGATGTAATCGGGGATGAGGTCCATGGGACCAGGTCGGTATAGCGCAACTAAGGCGATGATGTCCTCAAAGCGATCGGGTTTGGCATCCCGCAGCATGCCTTGCATCCCCCGACTTTCCAGCTGGAACACGGCAACAGTATTACCGCGCTTTAAGAGTTCAAAAGCTTTGGGGTCATCAAGTGGGATATCGCTAATACTCCAATCTTTGCGTTCCGTATGTAGTTTTTGAATCCACCGCTCAGCCCCCGCCAAAATGGTGAGTGTGGTGAGTCCTAAAAAGTCAAATTTCACGAGACCAATCGATTCGACATCGTCTTTATCGAATTGACTAATCACGCCTGCATTCGCATCGCCACCATCTTGGGTATAGAGCGGGCAAAAATCCGTGAGTTTGCCTGGGGCAATTAAAACTCCTCCCGCGTGCATACCCACATTGCGGGTCATACCCTCTAACTGTTGCGCAAGCGCTAAGAGTTGGCGCACCTCCTCTTCATTTTTTTCCCGCTCAGCGAGTTGCCTTTCTTCTTTCTTGGCGGATTCAATTGTGACCACTTGGCCCGGCTTAAACGGTACGAGTTTCGCAATACCATCGACAAAGCCATAGGGTTGCTCAAGCACTCGGCCCACATCCCGAATCGCGGCCTTCGCAGCCATGGTGCCAAAGGTAGCAATTTGGCTCACCGCATCCTTGCCGTACTTCTCTTTCACATAGGCAATCACACGATCACGCCCGTGTTGACAAAAATCAATATCAAAGTCGGGCATTGAGACCCGCTCTGGATTTAAAAAGCGCTCAAAGAGCAAGTTGTAGCGTAGGGGATCGAGATCGGTAATGCCTAATGAGAAGGCGACCAGGGATCCGGCACCCGATCCTCTGCCCGGCCCAACAGGCACACCGTTGTTCTTTGCCCAATTAATAAAGTCCGCCACGATGAGGAAGTAGCCTGGGAAACCCATTTGTGCAATCGTGTTCACCTCAAAGCGCAAACGTTCGTGATAGCGGGGTTCAAGCGCTTTGCGCTCCTCCTCATTTGGATAAAGTTTGCGCAGATTTTTATCCAATCCGAGCTCGGCCTGCTGCATCAAGTATTGATCCAGCGGCATGCCATCGGGCGTTGGGAATTCTGGTAAGCGTGCCTGGCCTAAGGTCAAACTGAGATTGCACATTTTGGCGATCTCTACTGTATTGGCAAGTGACGCTGGGATGTCCGCAAAGCGCTCTTGCATTTGCGCTTGCGTCAGAAAATATTGCTCTTCGGTAAACCGTTTAGGGCGCCGCGGGTCACCCAATAACTCGCCTTCCGCAATACACACTCGCGCTTCGTGTGCGGTGTAATCCTCCGGCTTCATGAACTGAATCGGGTGGGTGGCGACTACCGGAATTTTCAGATCACTGGCGAGTTGGCAGGCTAACTGAATATGCGCTTCATCCTGGGCATGACCAAAGCGTTGGAGCTCTACAAAATAACGTCCATCAAAAACCGTTTGCCAGTGGCTAGCCCACTCGCGCGCCTTGGCCTCATCACCGTTTAGGAGTGCAACTCCGACATCACCTAGATGCGCTCCCGAGAGTGCAATCAAGCCCTCAGCCAATGTTTTCCTCTTCGACCCTTTTCCACTTGCGGGTAGTGGTTCACTCAACCAATCTGGATGAATCTCCGCTCTTCCATGGCGTTGATTGTGCAGCGATGCTTGACTTAAGAGCTCGCAGAGATTGAGGTAGCCGGTGTGGTTTTGTACCAAGAGCAGCATGCGATAGGGTTGATCGAGCTCTTGGGTGTTCGTCACCCACACATCGGCACCGGCGATTGGCTTTAGACCGGAGGAGCGGGCCGCCGTATAGAACTTAATCAGGCCAAAAAGGTTCCCTAGATCCGTGAGTGCCAGCGCGCCCATCCCATCGGAGGAAGCACTCTCAACCGCATCATCGATGCGCACTACCCCATCGGTAATCGAGTACTCCGAATGCAAACGCAGATGAATAAATTGGGGGGCTGCCATATGAGATGATTTTAGCTGTGCGCACCCCCAAATCATTAGCCCGATGACCTCTTCTTTAAATCCCCAATTCAATCAAGGCACTAGGCTACAGGAGGGCCATCAAAGCCACAAACCCTATCGAGGTCGCTTTGCTCCTTCACCCACTGGTCCTCTGCATTTAGGATCCCTTACCACTGCACTAGGTAGTTGGCTCGATGCCCGGGCGCATGGTGGAACTTGGCTGGTTCGCATCGAAGATGTGGATACCCCCAGAGTAGAACCTGGGGCCGATCGGTTGATCTTGGATCAACTGCAAGCATGTAATTTGGAATGGGACGAAGAACCTATCTGGCAATCCCAACGCACTGCACTCTATCAAAACGCATTGAATCAACTTACCGGCCAGGGTCTAATTTATGGCTGCCAATGCTCCCGCAAACAAATTGAGGAGGCTCTACAAAAGGGAGGTGTTTCGGTAGCGGCCAATCAAGAACTAATTTACCCTGGGATCTGTCGTGATCGAAAGTTACGGATTCAAAATCATGCCTTGCGCATTCGCTTACCGCACGAGTGCCTGATCAGCTTTACTGATCGACGTTTAGGTAAGCAAACCCAAGATCTCCATGCGCAAGTGGGAGATTTTGTTCTGCGCCGGGCCGATGGACTATTCACCTATCAGTTAGCGGTGGTGGTCGATGATCATTTACAAGAGATCACGCATATCGTTCGGGGCGAAGATTTACTCAGCAACGCCGCACGCCAAATCCATTTACAACAATGCTTGGGATATCAAACCCCGAGCTATGTGCATTTACCACTGGTGACCAATGACGCTGGCGAGAAACTCAGTAAACAAACACGAGCTCAGTCAATCGACATTAGCAAGCCAAAAACAATACTTAGCGCATTAAACTTTTCTGCGAACCATTTAGGGATTGAATCTCCCGATCTCATTGCATCCCAAACTGTGGGGGAATGGCTGAATAAAGCGATATTAATTTGGCAAACCAAAATGTAATTTGCCGGCAAATTACATGATTTAGCTTCGATTTAACCAACGCAACAGGTGCTGTGCTTTATTTTTTAGTATATACTT
>JBEDHB010000140.1:0-3966 GCA_041174325.1 Pseudomonadota bacterium | reverse complement strand
AAATAAATATGTTTAATCCATTCTCAAGCAAACCCGTTCATGATCCAATTCATAAGATTTCACCGGTTAATGAGATAAAAAAGACAACCTGCTATATGTGCGCTTGTCGTTGTGGCATTAGAGCGCATTTGCGAGATGGTGAACTGGTTTATATCGATGGTAATCCAGAGCACCCTCTCAATCAGGGCGTAATTTGCGCAAAAGGTTCGTCGGGCATTATGAAACAAAAATCCCCGGCACGAATTACTCAACCCCTATTAAGAAAGAAAGGGAGCGACCGAGGCGCCGGAGAATTTGAAGTGATTGACTGGGAAACGGCGTTTGGCATTTTGACTGAACGGCTTGCAAAAATTCGGGCCACTGATCCCAAAAAATTTGCTTTGTTTACTGGGCGCGATCAAATGCAAGCCCTAACCGGTTTATTTGCCCGGCAATTTGGTACACCCAATTATGCAGCGCATGGTGGTTTCTGTTCAGTCAATATGGCGGCCGGGATGATCTACACAATTGGTGGGAGTTTTTGGGAGTTCGGCGGCCCCGATTTAGATCACGCAAAACTTTTCATCATGATCGGGACAGCTGAAGACCATCATAGCAATCCTATGAAAATTGCATTGTCTAAATTTAAACGCGCCGGTGGCCGCTTCATCTCGATTAATCCAGTACGCACTGGGTACTCCGCGATTGCTGACGAATGGATTCCTATCAAACCAGGTACTGATGGCGCTCTGTTTATGGCGCTCATGCATCAATTAATTGCAAATCAGCAATATGATGCGCCATTTCTTGAGCGCTACACAAACTCAGGTCAACTCGTATGTTTGGACCCCGGTCCGGAGGAAGGTTTATTCCTTTTTGACCCCAGTTCGGACCCGATCAATGCTGATCTACCTCACAATAAATACGTTTGGGACCTGCAAACAAATACTGCACAACCGTGCTATCAAGAGAATGTTCGCCCTGCTTTAACCGGTGAATTTACGATGGGCTCAGGACCCCATGCAGGTAAACGAGTGGCGCCTGCTTTTGAGCTTTTACGACGCCAAGTTAAAGATTGCACACCAGAGTGGGCCTCTGCCATTACCGGAATTTCAGCAAAACGAATTTGTAAATTAGCGGATGAAATTAGTCATGCTGCATTTCAGCAAGAATTTTCGTTGCCCATTCCATGGACTGATGCATGGGGCAAAACACATGATTCTGTAGTTGGTCGCCCTGTTGCATTCCATGCCATGCGTGGGCTTTCTGCACACTCTAATGGCTTCCAAACTGTGCGGGGTTTGGCAGTCCTTATGTCGTTACTGGGAACCATTGATCGACCCGGTGGATTTAGACATAAAGCGCCTTATCCTCGACAAACACCTCCTAATGTTAAGCCGCCATCCTCCGACGCCGATATTAAACCCAACACACCCTTGGGGAAAGCGCCGCTAGGCTGGCCAACCCAACCCGAAGATTTATCTCTCAGCGAAGATGGCACACCTCTTCGAATTGATAAGGCCTACTCTTGGGAGCACCCACTTGCAGCTCACGGATTAATGCATAACGTCATTACCAACGCAGTAAAGGGTGACCCCTATTCAATTGATACCCTGATGATTTTCATGGCAAATATGTCATGGAACTCGACCATGAACACCACTGAAGTTCGAACATTATTAAATACCAAAGGTGATGATGGTGAATTTAAAATCCCATTTCTGGTGGTATGCGATGCATTTCAATCTGAAATGGTCAACTTTGCAGACCTCGTATTGCCTGACACAACCTATTTAGAGCGTCATGACGTTATGAGTATGTTGGATCGGCCCATCTCCGAGTTTGATGGGCCAGTAGACTCTGTGCGAATCCCAGTTTTGCCACCAACAGGTAATTGCAAACCATTTCAAGAAGTGATTGTAGAGCTTGCTTCACGTTTGAAATTTCCAGCTTTTACCGCTGCAGACGGCCAACGCAAATTTTCAGGATATACCGATTTCATTGTTAATTTTCAAACTGCTCCTGACTCAGGGATTGGCTTTTTGGCAGGTTGGCGCGGAAAAAATGGTGAGAAAAGTCTTCGCGGCGAACCCAATCCAAACCAATGGGATGAATACGCTAAGAATAATTGTGTTTTTCATTATCAAATGCCGATTGAACATCAATATATGCGTAATTGGAATCGCCCATATTTGGATTTTGCCAAAGCGAATGCATTGAGACAGAAAAATGATCCCATCATGCTCTCGATTTACTCCGATATTTTGCAAAAATTTAGATTGGCAGCCAAAGGTTCGCGTCCCGGTAGGACACCTCCGGCTCACCTAAAGGAGCGCATCTTGCGCTACTTTGATCCTCTACCATTCTGGTATGCGCCGTTAGAGGAGGAGGTAACTAATCTCAGCGAATTCCCTCTCAATGCAATTACACAAAGACCTATGGCTATGTACCACTCATGGGACTCACAAAATGCGTGGTTACGACAAATTCATAGTCACAACTATCTGTTTATCAATACCAAAACAGCTCAGGAACATCAGATTGAGGATGGTGCCTGGATGTGGGTTGAATCACAGTGGGGTAAAGTTAAGTGCATGGCGCGGCACTCTGAAGCCGTAGATCCGGGCACTGTATGGACATGGAATGCAATCGGTAAAGCAGAGTCTGCATGGGGTCTTGACCCGAATGCAAACGAATCCAAAAAAGGGTTTTTGTTGAATCACTTAATCAGTGAAGAATTACCATTCGGGGAATTTAGGGTAAGCAATTCAGACCCCATCACTGGTCAAGCTGGTTGGTACGATGTTCGGGTCAAAATACTTTCAGCAGATGATCAAACAACATCCTCCGAAACTTGGCCTCAATTTAAAGCCTATACCGTTCCAGGCATGATTGCTCTTAAACAGGAATCGTAAGATGAAAAATAAACAACTTGCCCTTGTTATTGATTTGAATGTTTGCGTAGGCTGCCATGCCTGCGTCACATCATGTAAAGAGTGGAATACACAAGGGTCTGCCGGACCACTCACTGATTTACATGCGTATGGCGAAAATCCGACTGGAACCTTTTTCAATCGTGTTCAGACCTATGAAACGGGCTCTTTTCCAAATACCCAAACCATCCACTTTCCGAAGTCATGTTTGCATTGTGAGGAGCCTCCTTGTGTGCCGGTATGCCCTACCGGTGCCAGTTACAAACGTGCTGAAGACGGGATCGTCTTAGTCGACTATGACAAGTGCATTGGGTGTAAGTATTGTTCCTGGGCGTGTCCTTATGGCGCCCGTGAGTTGGATGAAGAACGTCAGGTAATGACCAAATGCACCTTATGTGTTGATCGTATTTATAGCGAAACCTTACCTGAAGCAGAACGCAAGCCCGCCTGCGTTATGGCTTGCCCAACCAGCGCACGAATCTTTGGTGATATACATGACCCAGAGTCAGAAGCCAGCAAAGCAATCGCTGACCGTGGTGGCTATGCCCTAATGCCTGAATGGGAAACAATCCCTGCCAACCACTATCTACCCCGCTCCATTACTGAAACTATAGCTGCTGTGAAGGAAGAGAATTAATGCAACCCAATTTTTCCTTAGTTTTTTTTACTACGTTAGCAGGAATGGCTCAGGGCCTAATATTTTTTATTGCAACACTAAAATTAATCGGTAATGCATTACCAAATGATTTTTTAGGTTTCTTAGCCCTTCCTATCGGAATTGTTTTATTGGGATTGAGTTTAATCGCATCTTTTTTTCATCTCGGCCACCCTGAAAGAGCGTGGCGTGCCGCCCATATGTGGAAAACGTCGTGGCTTTCCCGTGAAGTAATTGTTCTTCCTCTATTTATGGCTGCTGCTGCATTAGCATGGTTTTTTTCAATCACAAAACAGTCAAATAATCTCATTTGGCCAATTCTGATTCTTTTGTCGATTGCTTTATGGGTATGCACGGCTCAAATTTATCAATGCATTCGATTCATCCAAGAGTGGGCAC
>JBEDHB010000139.1:0-3983 GCA_041174325.1 Pseudomonadota bacterium | reverse complement strand
TTCAAGGTGGCGCGGGAAGTGCCTGCATGGAGGCCATGAACCTCTTAGGAATCACTAAACCACTGTTGGCATTGGGCTTGCCAGATGCCTTCATTGAGCACGGGGATTACAACTTGCTGATGGCGCAGTGTGGGCTTGATGCCGCTGGAATCGAGGCCTCGATTCTGGAGCGTTTTCCAGATTTAGGTACTTCAGCACTGTCGCTTAAGACCCCTTCTGATCAGGTTCCGGTCGGCAAATAACAAGTTCTCATTGGTTCATGCAGAATTTGAATACTAGTTTCCCTAGTGATCACTGCCCAGATGGTGGAAACAAAAAAATTGAGAGTCTATCCATAACCACAGTGCATTCGCCAGAATCAGCTTGCCTTAGTATTTAAATCGCCTAGATCCCAGCGCGCCTTAATATCAAATGCGCCATTAGTAGTTACTGAGCCGCCTTGTAACAGTCGAAGTGCTCCTGCAAACGCAATCATCACCCCGTTATCGGTGCATAACTCGATTGGTGGATAGTGAACCTGATACCCGCGAGCGCTTGCCATCGCAGTGAGTTTTTTGCGAAGCTGGGTATTGGCACCCACACCTCCAGCAACCACTAAATCACGACACTCCATTTGTTCTAATGCAGCCATGGCTTTGTGACTTAGAACATCGGTTACCGCTTCGACAAATGCATAGGCGAGGTTGGCACGAAAGGACTCGTTATAGCAACCATTGGACTGAGCCTTTTTGACTTGATGCAAAACCGCGGTCTTGAGTCCCGAAAACGAAAAATCCAAATCCTTGGAATGCAGCATTGGTCTGGGTAAATCAAATCCAGCAGCTTTTCCAGACTCAGCCAATTGAGAGAGCGCTGCCCCGCCTGGGTAGTCGAGACCCAATAATTTTGCAGTCTTATCAAACGCCTCGCCCGCTGCATCGTCAACCGTTTCCCCAAGGAGTTGGTAGTCGCCAATCTGTTGAACGTGCATGAGCTGGGTATGCCCTCCCGACACTAAAAGGGCGACAAACGGAAAGGCGGGCTTTTTTAAGGAGTCGTTTGCTAATAATGGAGAAAGTAGATGGCCTTCTAGGTGATGGACCCCAATCAGGGGTTTTTGGATTGCCAGAGCTAAAGCATTAGCAAAAGCCGATCCCACCAAGAGGGCTCCCGCAAGGCCTGGCCCCTGGGTATAGGCTACCCCATCGAGCTTATCGATGGTGCAGGAGGATTCCTTTAAAGCCTTGTTTAATAGAGGAATTAAGCGCCGAATGTGGTCCCGTGAGGCCAGTTCAGGGACCACCCCACCATAATCCTGATGCATTTCAATTTGGGAGTGTAATGCGGCCCCTAAAATGCCTTCGAAGGCTGGTTTGCCAGTCTCCCAGGAGTGGGTGTCATAGACGGCAAGGCCAGTTTCATCGCAGGAGGTCTCAATACCGAGGACTATCATTGGGGGCGGGGTCGTGCTAGAATCCGTGTTTTAGTAAATTTTGATCATTTTCTAGCAATCAAAGAGTAAAAGCGAGTAAAAACAGCATGACCACAGTCCGCCTTCGCGAAAACGAACCATTTGAAGTGGCATTGCGCCGCTTTAAGCGCACCATCGAGAAGAATGGTCTATTGACCGATCTTCGTGCTCGTGAGTTCTATGAGAAACCCACAGCCGAGCGCAAGCGCAAAAAAGCAGCTGCAGCAAAGCGTCATTACAAGCGCATTCGTAGTCAGATGTTGCCTAAAAAGCTTTACTAAGAATTCTGGGGGTTTTGGGAAATTCCCGAAAACCACCAATCATCAAAGCCCGCCTACTGTGCGGGCTTTGTTTTTTTAATCTCTTGGATAATGGATCCATTCCATTGATATTTGGAGAACTTGAATGACTCTCAAAGAGCAAATTACCGAAGACATGAAGTCAGCCATGCGTGCTAAAGAGGCCGAGCGCCTTGGTACCATTCGTTTATTGTTGGCTGCGATCAAACAGCGTGAAGTAGATGAGCGCATTACAGTGGATGATGCCGGCATCATCGCCATCATTGAAAAACTCATTAAGCAGCGTAAAGACTCGATTGAGCAGTTTCAGAAAGCTGGGCGCACCGATTTAGTGGATCAAGAGAGTAAAGAGCTAGGGATCTTGAAAGCGTATATGCCAGCCCAACTATCAGAGGCTGAGGTGCAATCGGTTATTCAGAAGGTGATTGCTGATCTGGGTGCGAGTGGACCGCAAGATATGGGTAAGGTGATTGGGGCCTTGAAAGCTCAGTTGGCTGGTAAGGCTGATATGGGAACGGTATCTGGATTGGTCAAAGCCGCTCTCGCAAAATAATGCTCTAATCGATGGCGCTAATTCCTCAATCCTTTATCTCCGATTTACTCAATCGGGTCGATATTGTTGATGTGGTCGGAAAGCACGTCAAACTTAAAAAGGCAGGCGCCAACTATCAAGGTTTGTGCCCCTTTCATCAAGAGAAGTCACCCTCATTTTCGGTATCCCCCACAAAGCAGTTTTATCACTGCTTTGGCTGTGGTGCGCATGGCTCGGCAATCGGGTTCATGATGGAGTACTCCGGTCAATCCTATGTGGATGCGATTGAAGATCTCGCTCGCTCTGTGGGACTCTCTGTTCCTCGTGAGGAGCGCAATGTTCGTGATGTGATTGCGCAAAAGCAGGCCCTCGCCATTGGTGAGGTAATGACCATGGCCAGTGATTGGTACTCCCAGCAATTAAAAGGATCACAACGTGCCATTGACTATCTCAAGGGCCGTGGTTTGACCGGTGAGATTGCTAAGCGCTACAGCCTTGGGTATGCACCCGATGGTTGGCAGGGCCTTGAAGCGGTATTTGATTCGTATAGCAAGGATGAAACCGCTAAGTTACTGATTGAGGCAGGCTTAATTATTCAGGGGGAGGGGACAGATAGTCAAGGTAAGACTAAGCGCTATGATCGCTTTCGAGATCGGATCATGTTTCCCATTCGCAATCCCAAAGGACAAGTCATTGCCTTTGGTGGCCGTATCCTAGATCAAGGAGAGCCTAAGTATTTAAATTCTCCGGAGACTCCTTTGTTCTCTAAGGGAAATACCCTCTACGGATTATTTGAGGGGCGCTTGGCGATTCGGGATCGTGGCTTTGTGTTGGTCTGTGAGGGCTATATGGATGTGGTGGCCTTGGCACAGCTGGGTTTTGCTAATGCGGTTGCCACCCTGGGAACTGCGTGCACACCCTTTCATGTGCGCACATTACTGCGCCAGACCGATCGGATCGTATTCTCATTCGATGGTGATGCGGCTGGTCAACGTGCCGCGCAGCGCGCACTAGAGGCAAGCTTACCGATGCTATCCGACGATAAAGAAATTCGTTTCTTATTCTTACCGAGCGAGCACGATCCAGATAGTTATATTCGACAGTACGGATCAGCGTCATTTGAACAAGCCATTCACCAAGCGATGTCATTGTCGGGATTCTTTTTCAAGCTAGCCAGTGAAGGCAATGATCTAGCAAGCCCTGAAGGCCGGGCAAAAACCCATCACGTTGCTAAACCCTGGTTGCAATCGATGCCGGCGATTGCCTTGCGCTCTCAACTGTTGCGTGAACTTGCGAATCGCACTGCATCGAGTGTGAGTGAGCTCGAGCAATTTTGTGCATTGACCCCAACGACCAAAACACCGCCCCCCACCACTCAAACCCAAACTAAACCGCAGACTATCAGACCGGCAGTTACAAAAACCATTACCCCACGGTCGGCAAAGCAGTCGCGTCCCAATGTAGAGCCACCCAAGCCAACTGATTTATCGGAACACATCATGCGTTTGCTGATTCAGTTCCCAATTCTTGGAAAAGAAATGACTTCTGAGCACCGTCAATTGGCTTTGGAGGTCGCTAAAAAACGATCGGATAAGGCGCATGATTTAATGAGCGATCTGATTCATCAGTGCGACATTCTGGAGATCAATACTCAAAATCCAAATTCCTCCTTTGCGGTTTTTCAGGATCAGTTAGCAACCAG
>JBEDHB010000138.1:0-4037 GCA_041174325.1 Pseudomonadota bacterium | reverse complement strand
TCTAATCCGTGTCGATGAACCCAAAACTCATGAAACCAGCTGATATGGCCGAACTCCCAATGGGGAGGATTAAGAATTTCCTGTTCTGGCACGGATTCCTGTCCAGCATGGAGATTTTGCAGGATACGCCTGGTCAAAAGGTTTGTGTCTTCAAGCCAAGCCAGTAGTGTTGTTTGACTGGGATATGGCGTGTATCGAAAATAATCAGGAATCACAGATTGCATCATATGCCGCAGGACTCAAATGGATAATCAAACTGCAGTGTATGGGAGATCGACCGACATCGCTCAAAAAGATCGCTTCGATCAATTCCGCCGAGATTGAGAACTGCATACCGGTAACTACCCAGCCATTTCAACTCACGCTTTAATTGAGATCCCTTTTTGAAGTAGAGCATCAGATTGGCATCCGGATAAGGTGCTAGAGCTTGTTGGATCTGGTCTGACGTGGGAATGACTTGGGTTGCGGGTTCACCAAACTTCCGAAAGATAAAGCTAGCGGCTGATTGATATTGAGACGGTTCTTGCCTTACTCTTGGCTTTTCACCAACTGCAAGCTCAAAGAGAATATCGTATGGGTTATACCCATCTACTCGCTGATACAAATTAACCAGTTGGGATGCCATCCGAGGATTAATTTCGATGATTTTTAATTGATCATTGGCTTTGTTATAAATGAACTCAATATTAAAGAATCCATGCTGATAATGAATGGTCTCAAGAACTTTCTTGGTGATGATTTGAGCGCGCTCTTGAATAGACGGTGGTAACTGCGGTGGATATTCAAAGCGCATGAAGGCATCAGTACCTGGATACATGAATTCATGAATCGTTCCCAGAAAAAATGGTTGGCCCTGATAGCAATAACCATCAATATTCATTTGATCCCCAGTCATGATTTCTTCGGCAAGCATCCCACTGGGATCAACAGTATGGTCACTATAGAGGGGCATGATGTCGGCAAATGGTTTTACAAGACGGCGAATAATCCATTCCTCAAAATAACCAAAATTAAGGAGGTCCACTAATTCCGATCGCCGCTGAATAGTCCTTGCCAACACCGAATACGTTGCTTTAATCGGCTTCACAAAAAATGGGTACGGCAAATCAATGATTTGATCCTTTTTTAAAGGAAATGCAATTGGGGCATAACGCGGGACTGCCTCCGGAACAATCGTTTCTTGGGTCGTTCGGCTGTAATACTTATGCTGACTGACGATAATGGCTCGTGGATCATTACCGGGCAAGCCCAAGCGCTCTGCAAGAACAGCAGCAATTAGTGCGCCGTACTGCTCGTGGTTGCTGATAATGCCATCGAGTCTAATTTTGCGGTACTTCTGCTCAAGATGGCTAATGTAATCAAGAACTCGAAAATTAAGCAATCGAGCATTTTGCGGGAACTGAAATAAATCAAAGCCTTCAAAAAAGAACTGGTACCGACCGCTCTCTTGATAAGATTGAATCGCCAGTTGATCCCAGTCCTTCATAAATAGCACTAGGATTTTTTTCATTGGCAACGCTCAGGCATGAAATCTTTTTTTCGGTTGGCACGATTAGCCATTTTCTCAAAGCGTTGCTGCACTCGATTGTTCATGAAATGCTCAATCAGAAACATCGGTATTGATGATTCAGGAAGGATAAACGCTTGATAGGTAAATAAGGTACCGCCCTCTCTAGGGATTAAGCGCCAACTGCCACGATATTCTTTGAAGTAGCCCTTAACCTGACGCAGATCCATTCCACGCATTGGATACTCGGTGTAATCAATGACGGATTCAAATTTGGTAGTGAAGAATAGAAATCGATCTTCCACCATTTGCTCAACTCGAATAGTCTGATCCGACAGACGAGTCATTTTTGAGGATTTAATTCCCTCGGATGGCTCATCGGAGGAAAAATCAGTTAACAATACATAGGCCTGACATTGCGTTAGGGGCGACATATAACTCCCCTGAATATCAAATCCACCACCATCCTGACGAATCTCTACCGAAATCGCATTGGTAGCGGCTAATCCAAACCCACTCCATACCATCATGATTAGACCCAACCAATAGCGAATCGTTTTATCCATCATCGCAAAACCAGCATCTATTAATCTGGGTTCAGAACATTGTGGTTAGGTCCGTTAGCCATGCGGGTGAGTGCTTTAATAGGAAGGCTTCTAAAGGCTTATCCAATCCGGTCAAAACTAATCCACTAATCAGGATCAAAAATCCCCCTAGAAATTGTTTACCAAATTTACCTGCATGGCCAAGCTTTCCCTTGGCTTTCATCAGAGCATTTCTTGATAAAACACCGAGCAATGCCAATGGTAAGCCTGCCCCGAGACCAAAGACTAGCATGACAAATATAATTTTCTCAAGATCCTTACCTTGACTAGCCAAGGTAATGGCTGCCCCCAGAGTAGGTCCAACGCATGGGGTCCAGACCAAGCCCAGTAAGACACCAATCAGAAATTGACCAAATAAACCATCGATACTCACTTTGGATAACAAAGTGTTGCCTGCACCACTAATACCCGACATGGCAACCGCAAAACGCTCCTGTAAATGCGTAGAAATCAAGACGACACCAATGAGACCCATGATGATGGCTGCAAACAAACGAAATCCATCCTGAGCAATCCCAATCGAAGACCCAAGACTTGCCAAGGCAGTACCAATCACAGCAAATGAAATTGTCAGACCACCTGCCAAAGCAAGTGGTCCAAGACGATGCTGATTAGTGGCAGCACCAATAATGATCGGAATCAAAGGTAAAACACAGGGGGATAGAGTCGATAAAACGCCTGCTAGAAATGCGAAGAGGAATGACCCAACCCCAAAATCCATTAAATCGCCTGCTTAGTTAACTTGGCAAGCGCTGGCTCTTTTGTATCACCTGTAGCGCGTGCAACTTCTTTGCCATTCTTGAAGACAATAATCGTGCTTTGCGAGCGTACTTTGAGAGTTTTTAAGAGATCTTTTTGAGTGTCGTATTCAAGCTGATAGAAAGTAACGTTTTTGTACTCTGGATTTTTCATGAACTCTGACAGAATTTTGTCTTGAGTTTTGCAAGTAGAGCACCAATCTGCATGGACGGAGATCACTGCTGACTTACCTTGCTTCTCAATTTCAGCTAGCTGTGTCGCTGTGATTGGCTGACCGGCAGCAAATACACTAGTGGCAATAAACGCCCCTAATCCAACAAAAAAATGGAAGAATGATTTCATGATAGGAAACTCCTGGTGAAATAAGTCAAACGGGTATTAGTTCATTCTATATCGAATTGATAACGAAGGTTGTTTGATCCTAAAATTGCGTATGGCACTCATTGCAGATCTTGTCTTGGCCCTTCACTTTGCCATCGCCCTCTTTATTACGCTGGGCTTACTGCTGATTCCATTGGGATTTGTTTATTCCTGGTCCTGGATTCGCAATCTTCGTTTTCGTCAGATTCATGCTGGTCTGATGCTCTTTGTTGCCATCGAGGCAGTGTTTGCTATCACCTGCCCATTAACGGCATTAGAAGCGCAGCTTCGCCAAACGACCGCCCCTGAATCATTCTGGGCTTATCAACTCAATCAATTACTCTATTGGAATTTACCGCCCTCATTCTTCTTGGGGCTCTACCTACTCTGTAGTATCTGGGTCATTTTTCTGTGGCAACGAATTCCACCACGGTCTTCTAATCAGTCAGATTATTAATCTGGTAGCTTCGCTTTCGAGTAGAGACGCAGGCGTAACGCAGCCTGTGCCAGGAGATGAGCGCTTACTGGAGCGGTTACGAATACAAACAAAGTAATAATCAACTCATGAATGAGTAAACCGTCTTTTAGAGCATAAGCCATGGATGCAAGTAGAACTCCACCCACTCCCAGGGTTGATGCTTTGGTAGGCGCATGTAAGCGCATAAAGAAATCGGGCAAACGTAATAATCCCAAAGAGCCAACGAAAATAAAGAAGGCGCCGATGAGCAATAAGACAGAGGTGATTAGTTCAAGCATGGCATATCCCCAATTAGTCCATCACATCGCCACGAGCCAAGTAGCGCGAT
>JBEDHB010000137.1:0-4070 GCA_041174325.1 Pseudomonadota bacterium | reverse complement strand
TGGTTAATGGTGCCGCTGTGATGGCTACTGTGGTCTCCCAGGGACGTCACGATAAAGTGAAAATCTTTAAGATGCGTCGTCGTAAGCATTATCAAAAACATCAGGGCCATCGTCAGAATTACACTGAGATTCTGATTAAGTCGATTAAGGCCTGAGTTAGGAGAGAAAGATGGCACAGAAAAAAGGCGGCGGCTCAACACGCAACGGTCGTGACTCCGAATCAAAACGCTTGGGCGTGAAAGTCTATGGCGGTCAAGCAATTAATGCTGGTGGAATTATTATTCGTCAGCGTGGCACAAAAGTTCATCCCGGCGTCAATGTTGGAATGGGCAAAGACCATACCTTATTTGCTTTGATTGATGGGCAAGTGGAGTTTGGTGTTAAAGGCGCAATGAAGAAAGCGCAAGTTTCAGTATTGCCTCGTTCCTAAGCGGCCTGACTGAGATTTATTTAAACTAAATTAATCAACAGAAACAGGCCTCGCAAATTGCGAGGCCTTTTTATTTATGAAATTCATTGACGAAGCCAAAATTGAAGTGATTGCCGGTAATGGTGGTGCTGGTAGTGCTTCAATGCGTCGCGAGAAATTTATCGAGTTTGGTGGCCCCGACGGTGGCGACGGTGGTCGCGGGGGGAGCGTTTATGCGATTGCCGATCGCAATATCAATACGCTGATTGATTATCGGTATTCCAAAACCCATACAGCTAAAAATGGTGAGCCGGGACGAGGTGCGGATTGTTATGGTCGTGCTGGAGACGATATCGAGTTGCGGATGCCAGTCGGAACCATGATTGCGGATTTAGAGACTAACGAGTTAATTGCAGACTTAACTAAACATGGTGAGCGAATTTGTCTAGCCCAAGGCGGGGTTGGAGGTTGGGGCAATATTCATTTCAAAAGTAGTACCAACCGCGCTCCGCGTCAGAAGACTAATGGCAAGCCAGGTGAGCGCCGCAAATTAAAGTTGGAATTAAAAGTGTTAGCCGATGTGGGTTTGCTGGGCATGCCCAATGCTGGTAAATCCACTCTGATTACGGCTGTATCCAATGCGCGTCCCAAGATTGCGGATTACCCTTTCACAACCTTGCATCCTAATTTGGGAGTGGTGCGGGTTGGCAATGAGCGCAGCTTTGTGATTGCGGACATTCCGGGATTAATTGAAGGTGCTGCCGAGGGTGCAGGGCTTGGCCACCGATTCTTAAGGCATCTACAGCGCACCGGCGTGCTATTGCATCTGGTTGATATTGCCCCCTTTGACGAGAATGTCGATGTGGTTGCTGACGCCAAGGCGATCGTTAATGAGTTACGCAAATACGATGAGGCCTTATATCAAAAGCCACGTTGGCTTGTGTTGAATAAGGTCGATATGCTGCAGCCCGAGGAGCGAGAGCAAACCATTGCAGACTTCTTAAAACGCTTTGAATGGCAAGGCCCCGTATTTGAGGTTTCTGCCCTTACGGGTGAAGGTTGTGATCGCCTTTGTTATGCGATTCAAGATTATTTGGATGGTCTTCGTAAAGATCGCGACTTAGAGGAAGAGCGCGCTGAAGACCCCCGTTTTTTAGACGAGCAATAACGATGAAAAAAACGATTTCAGAAGCAAAACGAATGGTTGTGAAGGTTGGATCTACTCTGGTAACCAATAATGGCCAGGGACTAGATCGAACTGCGATTGCTACCTGGGCAGAGCAGGTGTCCAGTTTGCTCAAGCAAGGCTGCCAGGTGTTGATGGTCAGTTCTGGGGCAATTGCCGAAGGAATGCAGCGCTTAGCTTGGGCTATCCGTCCTCAAGAAATCCATCAACTGCAAGCAGCAGCGGCTGTTGGGCAAATGGGTTTGGTTCAAGTGTATGAATCATGCTTTGCAAAATTTGGTGTACATACCGCACAGGTTCTATTAACCAACGCAGACTTAGCCAATCAGGAACGCAATGCAAATGCGAAGGCAACCTTACAAACACTATTGTCCTTAGGTGTTGTTCCTATCATTAATGAGAACGATACGGTTGTTACCGATGAAATTAAGTTTGGCGATAACGATAGCTTGGCGGCGCTCGTAGTGAACCTGGTGCACGCCGATGCTTTGGTGATTTTGACCGATCAAGGGGGTCTATATACTGCCGATCCTCGTAAAGATGCCACCGCCACGATGGTTGATTTTGCCATCGCGGGCGACCCTGCTTTAGAGCGCATGGCCGGCGGTGCGGGCAGCGATTTGGGTAAAGGCGGAATGCTAACGAAAGTGTTGGCAGCAAAAACGGCGGTACAAACCGGGGCGAGTACCGTGATTGCATCCGGTCGTGAGCCGAATGTCTTAGTGCGCCTCTATCAAGGTGATTCGCTTGGAACCCTGCTGGGTAAGGCCTAATTAACGAATCGTTGGCAATTCAGCTTCAGAGCCAACGGGAGCAATGATTCCCAGAAAATTATTGGGATCGAGCGATTTCACAACCTTGGAATAACTCTTTTCTTGGGTCGCCAGATTACAAAAGGCGCCTTGGGCCAAGGCTGCCTGATAGCGATTCGGGACATTATCTTTAATGGCTAGCCAGCTTCCCAAGGGATTGGCTCGCCATTGTTGATTGGTTTCAAGGGTGCCGTATAAGCGCCACTGAAACGTATCGCACCGAATCCCTTCAAAGTAGGCATTTTGTCCACCACTGGGATTGGTGATGACAACAATGTATCGGGTGACCCCATCGTTACCAATCTTGATGGATTCGGTATCAACCGCAAATTTAAAAATGGTGGTTTGTGATACCGAAAAGGGTATCAAGTATTTTTTATTGGGCGGATTGAGAGGCATAAGTGTATTGCTCTCTTTGAATACGGTTGGCGCATAGGGATCAGTACCATCGATTAAAGGATCTGAGAAGCAAGCGCTTAATACTAGAGTGGAGGAGGCAAGGAATGGTAGCCAGAATCGATTCATGAGGAGTGTGAGGCGTGCAGCGGCGCCCCCCAGACTAATTGTTGCATTTGGTTGGTGGTGGCGATAAATCGGGCGAGTTCAGAGAGTGCGAGTTGATACACCTCGCGCTTGAAATCAATTACGGTATCCAGTTCGATCCAATACGGATGCCAGCGCCACGCATCAAATTCAGGGTGGCCCGTGGCGCGAAGCTGAATTTCGTGATCCTGTCCTAGCATTCGCAGTAAGAACCAAATCTGTTTTTGCCCCTTATATGCGACGCGCTGATGACGGTGATTCATTTGACGGCGCAAAAACTCTTCGGGTACATCGTAGCGAATCCAGTCACGGGTGCGTCCAATGATCTCAACATGGTGGGGGAAAAGACCCACCTCCTCATGGAGTTCGCGATACATGGCTTGCTCGGGGCTTTCTCCATGGGCAATCCCGCCTTGCGGGAATTGCCAAGAGTGTTGTCCAATCCGTTTGCCCCAAAATACTTCGTTACGAGCATTGAGGAGAACGATGCCAACATTAGGTCGATAGCCTTCGCGGTCAAGCATAATCGTACCTTTTCGCCCTTAATCTTTAATCCTTTAAAATCAACGATTTGATTATAGTCACTCATGAAAGCTTCACAAACCTTTCTTGCAACCCTGAAAGAGGCGCCAGCGGATGCCGAAATCGTGTCCCATCAATTGATGGTGCGCGCCGGGCTGATTCGTAAATTAAGTGCCGGGATTTATAACTATCTCCCTCTCGGACTCAAGGTAATTCGGAAGGTCGAGAACATTATTCGGGAAGAAATGAATCGCGCCGGAGCAATCGAGCTTCTGATGCCAATCGTTCAACCCGCTGAGCTATGGCAAGAGACGGGTCGTTGGGAAAAAATGGGCCCCGAGTTGTTACGCATTAAAGATCGCCATGAGCGCGATTACCTGATTCAGCCAACCTCCGAAGAGGTGATTACCGATCTTGCTCGCTCGGAGATCAAAAGCTATAAGCAACTGCCCATTAATTTTTATCAAATTCAGACGAAGTTTCGTGATGAGCGCCGCCCCCGTTTTGGGATCATGCGGGGTCGTGAGTTCAGCATGAAGGATGCCTATTCATTTGATCGTGATCAGGCGGGCTTGAAAAAGTCCTATGCCCTCATGTT
>JBEDHB010000136.1:0-4075 GCA_041174325.1 Pseudomonadota bacterium | reverse complement strand
CCGAAAATCGTGCCAAGATTCCGCAGGACATTATTCGAAGAACCTTAGGACGCGTGTTGGATTCTGTCTACGATTCGGGGGAGCGCGACAAATTCCGAACTCGTCTTGAGGTGCAAAAACCCGACGTTACCGAGATTTACATTACTCACAAAGGGGCAATTGAGACCCCAGTTAAAGACGGCTCTGGTGCAATGATTACGACCCAGTGGATGGTGCGCCCTACCGATCCTGAACTCGAAGTGATTTTCTTGACGCGTTTAATGGAGCGCTTAGGGATGACCCAAGAGCAGGCAAAGGCTCAGGTGGCCGCAATTACTACGGCCCCCAAAACACCGAGGGCTAAATTGGTGGAAGAGGGCGCCACGACTCGCATTGAGATGAGCTCGAGCTTTGATCGGGCTTGGCGCGATGTAGGCCTTGCGTTGGATCGTTCCAACTTTACGGTTGAAGACCGAGATCGCTCACGTGGTATCTACTTTGTGCGCTACGTTAATCCCAAAGAGCTAGGCGATGGCCGGAGCTGGTTTGGTCGCACCTTCGGCAAGAGTAATGATGCTGATAAGAAAGCCAAACTCTACCGGGTAGTGATTCAGGTACGGGGCGAGAATCAAGTCGTGATTCTGGTACAAGATTCGGAAGGTAAGCCGGAGAACACCGCCACTGGTAATCAGTTGCTCACAACGCTTGATCGACAGCTAATTAAGTAATCACACCGCAATACTAAAGAAAAAAGGCGCTCATTGAGCGCCTTTCTTCATGCAGCCTCAGGATTATTACTTCTTCTCTGGAGCAGCAGGAGCAGCAGCAGGAGAAGCAGGAGCAGCAGCTGGAGCAGCACCGTCAGCTGGTTTTGCATCAGCAGCTGGGGCAGCAGCAGGAGCAGCGGCTGGTTTAGCTTCTTCTTTCTTACCACAAGCAGACAAAGCAACGGCCAACATCGCGGCCAAGAGGAGTGACTTCTTCATTGATTTATTTCCTTTAAATTTAAGACGATTTACATCAATTACCGGTAATTGTTGTAAGACCTTGAGCCCATATTACGGATGCAATATTACTCAGGTCCACTGACGATTATAGCAATCCCTCTATCATTTGTTCAACGTCTCAAGGCAAAATCAGCGCCTACTCGAGTAAGAGCCAACCAGCGCAATAAGCTTCGTATAGTGAGTTATTTTTTGGTAAAGGCGGACGACCCAACTCCCGATCGGTCCGCTTTGTATTAGCCCTCGATAAATCCTTATTTTTGCTTGATTTTTGTATTGGCCCTTGGGCTAGGAAGTGCTGCTGGGCGAGGGTTTGCCAGGCTTTGATGGTGGCTAGATCTTGCCCCTTAGTGACCGCCTCCCCATTGCAAAAAACGGTCTCACCCCATATCAATAAGCGGGTTTGGGGATGAGGAACCAATGCCATTTTCTGAAGGCTTGTCGATAGGGCGCGGGGGCTCAAGATTGGATCAGGAGAGGTGAACACTGTCTGCGGCTTTGGCTCACTCAAGTACGCGGTAATGCCGTTCATGAACGCTGGATTTTGATCCAAAGACAAGAGTTGAATTCGTTGCCGAATTTCATTTTCCAGTTGTGCCGGTAAGTGTGCTGGATCAACGCAGGCCTCCTGATTGGGGTCAGCATAAATCGCTTCCAGGGAGGGATCGTTTTCCAAGGATTCGGCGAGTCGCCATAAGCCTTCGGTAATCAGCTCACGATAGGAGGGTGACCGAAAGCCCACCGACCAGGTTTGGCATCCCGCATCAAGCGCTACACCCTCGTGGGCAATGTTGGGTGGCAGATACAGTAAATCACCTGGTTCTAAAACCCACTCCTGCTCAGGCTTAAAGCGCGCAAGGATCTTGAGCGGTAAATCAGGGCGCAAGCCAAGATCACTTTGACCGGAAATTTTCCAACGGCGCCGGCCTTCCATCTGAATCAAGAAAACATCATATGAGTCCACGTGGGGACCCACGCCGCCCCCAATTCCAGCGATGCTGATCATTAAATCATCGAGGCGTGCATCGGGAATAAACCGAAACCACGATAAAACATGGGCAGCGGCTGGGTGCCGTGCTTCAATTCCTTGGATTAGTAGGGTCCAATCCCGCTGACTGGTGGTGGGGATCTCTTTTTTTTGAAAAGGACCATGATGCAAACGCCATGGTTTAGCTTCGACTAAGCGTGCCTCACTCAGGTCATCGCATGCGTATCCAAACAGAGTTTTACCAGAGATTGGGCTTAAGAGAGGCTCACCAGCGTTCTTGCTCAGTGTAAAAGCAGGAATGGCTTGACGGACCAGGAGAGGGCATTTATGCCAATACCGCTGCATAAACATCTGGGGGCTGAGATTACCTAAAAGGGGCCACGGAAGATCGAGTGGCAGGGTGGCCGGGGCTTTTGGAGGTAGGTAGCGAGAGCGAGTCTTAGTCAAGTAAAATAGCCTTATTGAGGAAACGCATCGCTATGAAGATTGAAAAAAATACCATCGTATCTCTTCGTTACAAACTTAGCGATGCTCAAAACAATATTATCGAAGAACCCGATACCCCGATGGTTTATCTGCACGGGGGTTACGCAGGAACCTTCCCAAAGATTGAGAGTTTATTGGATGGCAAGGATATCGGCTTTGAAACCACAGTTCAGCTTGAGCCCCAAGATGCTTTTGGTGAATATGACCCCAATCTTCTCAAGATAGAACCACGGGAGCGCTTTCCTGAGCCACTAGAGATCGGCATGCAGTTTGAAGGGGTGCCTGAAGAACAAAGTACTGAAGAGATCGAAGCTGCCGAAGCGGACGAGTTGGATGACGATGAGGACGATCAAGGATCCAATACCTTAATCTACACCGTAACTGATCTGGCTGATAAACAAGTTGTACTCGATGGCAATCATCCACTTGCAGGCATGGCTTTGCGTTTTTGGTTGCAGGTCGAAGATGTGCGACAAGCCACTGACGATGAGATTGCGAACCAACATCCACAAAGTGAAGATGGCTTTGGGATGGATCTAGCCGATGATGATCTGGATGATCTCGATTTATCTGGAGCGGGGCAGCGCGACCAGGGTCCGAGAACCTTACATTAATCGGCGGTTACGCCCAGAAGAAGCGCTTTATTCTTTCAGAAGATTTTTGATGGCATCTAGCTCGCGCTGAGTTTCCTCATGCGCTTGCGAGTCGCTGGCTTTTCCACCCAACTTCGCTAAGGCCTCTTCAAGGGCTTTAATCTTATGCTCTTGTTCGATGGTGGCATCAATCAAACTCTTGAGTGCGAGCGAGACTGGATCATCCGCATTCGGTGTAATGCCATAGGCTGAGAAGCTTGCTTTACTGGCATCGCTAGCATGCTTGGGAAGATCGGGATGCAAAATGCGAGCCGGCACACCCACTGCCGTTGCGCCTGGAGGAATCTCTTTGAGAACCACGGCATTGGATCCAATACGAGCACCATCGCCCACGGTAAATCCACCCAACACCTTGGCGCCCGCGCTCACGACCACGCCTTTGCCAAGTGTGGGATGACGTTTTACGCCTTTGTAGAGCGAGGTACCACCAAGGGTCACTCCTTGATAGATGGTGGTGTCATCACCAATCTCTGCGGTCTCGCCAATCACAATACCAAGGCCATGATCTAAAAATACCCGACGCCCGATTTGTGCGCCCGGATGAATCTCAATATTGGTCAGAAAACGCGCAAGCGAAGCCAGAAAACGTGCGGGCCATTTAAGACCTAGATTCCATAGGGCATGATTGAGACGATGTAGCCAAATGGCATGCAAACCGGGATAGCAGGTAATCACCTCTAGCCGGTGCCGTGCGGCAGGATCGCGCGCAATAATAGCGTCTACATCTTCAAATAAAGAACTCAACATAGAGATAGTGTAATCCGTACGCCTTATTTTCTCAGGAGCATCTGTTTGGCAATACCGCGCAAAAGATCAATCTCCTCTTTGCGTAAACGACTTCTAGCAAACAATGCTTGCAGACGCGGCATCAATTTCTTGGGATTTTTGGGATCCAAATATCCAATCGCTTCCAAGCCTGCCTGCCAATGGTCGAGCATGGCAGCAACAGCGGCAGGGTCTGCTAG
>JBEDHB010000135.1:0-4095 GCA_041174325.1 Pseudomonadota bacterium | reverse complement strand
GCATAGGATTGGTAAAAACACATGCCAGCAAAGACTGTGCCTCCCGCCGATTCAATGAGTTCGGTATAGCCCATTCTGTCCGAGTCCGGCTTCACTTGAGGGCTAGTCACTGCTAACAAAGGCTTTTTAAATTTCTTACCAGCGCAGAGTTCGGCAACTGATTTCATCTCTAAAAGACTCAGTTGGGGCGCTGAGAATACGACTACATCAATTTCATCGCTTACACGATAAGATTTTTGTAAAGCCATGACATCCGCTTGTGTAACGTCGATAACAGGTAAATGATCAAACTTTAAATCCCTCGCATGGATTGCTTCAGGAGTAATCCCTAAGATATGAAATAGGGCGGATGATCCAAAGCTAGCCATTGCTGCACCGAAATGTTTGAGTGAATCCGACCCAGGGCGACCTTCAATACCCTCAATCACGGGTACAGACCAATAATTTCCAGATTTACGTCCGATGAGCCCGCCCAAGGCGCCCCATTCATTGAGTGAAGTGGGTGTCCAAGAAACTCGAAAACGATGGGTTGGCAGTCGGTGTGTATCTAAGTGATACCCATAGCGCGGTGTTCGACCGGTTAAGCCAGCCGATAGGGCAGATGGGCCACCCTCAAAATTGGAGCGGGCCCCACAGATGCTATTGGAGTAGATTACAACACCAGTGTCACCAAAAGCCACATGTTCACCAAAAACTGGAGCCATGATGGTTTGGTAGTTGATACAGGTATCGGTCATGGAGATGCCCATTTTGACGAAGGCAGCAATAGCCCGGCGCTCTAACGAGAGCATTGTTTCGGTCTGTCCCAATTGCTTGGCTTTATTGAAGTCTGTACCCCGAGGATCGGTAATCGTAGGAATGCGTACTACCCGGTCTTTTGAAGAGTGTTTGGCTAACATCTCCAGCCAAGCAACACCCGCCTCCCCAAGGCTTTCCGTGTCAGCCATGATGTGTGCTTGTGAGACCGGTACAAGATCTTCGGCGCCAAAAAATTCGCCAACTTTAATTTGATGTTCGATGGCGATCTTGCGAACTGGCCCTAATTCGCCAGCCAGCATGGCTTTTTCTTCAGCATTAAGTTTCATAATTTTTCTTTAATCGAGTGATGCCCCAGAATCACGAACAGCAATTGCCCACTTTGCGATTTCTCTGGTTTGGAAATTGCTAAGCGATTCTTTAAAGTTTGTATTGGGTTGAACACCTACGTTACCAAGTTTTTCTCTAAATCCTGCAGACGAGGCAATTTTCTGAACTTGAGTAGTTAATGTATTTGTAACATTTTCAGGTAATTTTGCTGGACCAAATACTGCCCACCATGCTGTGGATTCAAAATTAGGATAACCAGACTCAGCTACTGTAGTCACATTAGGCAAAAGTGGTGAGCGAGTTTTGCTTGTAACTGCTAATGCTATTAACTTACCGGATTGGATATGGGGGAGGACCGACTGAATGGGGTCAAACATGAGTGGAATTTGACCGCCAAGTAAATCGGTGACTGCAGGTGCGCTACCTTTATAGGGAATATGCTTAAGCTTTGTTTTGGTGGTTGTTTCAAATAAAGCACCTGTCAAATGACCAGGGGTTCCATTGCCAGCAGTTCCAAACGCGATAAAGTCAGGTTTTGCCTTGGCTTCTTTAATAAGGTCTGCCAGGGTCTTAATATTGCTGTTCGCTGGAACCGCTATCACTAAAGGGGCGCTTGCTACCAATGCAATCGGCGTGAAGTCTTTGGTCATATCGTAGGGAAGCTGTCGATATAGACTCCCATTAATTGCATGAGTCCCCACGGTTCCGACCATGATGGTATATCCATCAGGTGGTGATTTAGCTACAAAATCGGCTGCTACAGAGCCGCCAGCACCGCCTTTATTCTCGACAATAACTGATTGCTTCATGGACTCACCCAACATCTGCGCTAAAGGTCTAGCGACAATATCGGTTGGACCCCCGGGCGGGAAAGGAACAATTAGTTTGATAGGTTTATTGGGGTAGGTTTGTGCATGCGAGTAACCAGTAGGAACCAATAAAAGAATTGAAATTAAAAAATAGAAAAATGGATTACGGTTCATTTGAGCATTTTCTAATCAGCCTTGGCACCAGATTCTTTTACTAAATTGCTATATTTTTGGGTTTCTTGCTGCACAAACATTGCAAACTCTTTAGGTGGCAATGGCGAGGGTACTGCACCCTGTGCAGAAAGCGTCTCATAGTAACTCTTATCATTCGATATTGAATTAATACTGGTTGCTAGAAATTGAATGACATTGTTTGATGTGCCTGCTGGAACAAAAATTCCCTGCCAATTCTCAATATTAAATCCAGGAAATCCAGATTCAGAAATTGTTGGGATATTAGGTAAAAGCGGAGATCTATTTAGAGTAGTTATAGCTATCGCTCTTAGTCGTCCAGAATTAATATGTGGCAAAGCAGGAGGAATCCCGGCAAAGAAGAGATCAACTTGTCCACCAAGTAAATCGGTAATGGCGGGTGCACCACCCTTATACGGAATATGGGTCATAGATACGTTTGCCATTGACTTGAATAATTCGCCTGCAAGATGTTGTGGTCCGCCAGTTCCTGAAGAAGCAAAGTTAACAGCCCCTTTTTTATTCTTAATGAACTGGAGGAGATCATTCATGTTTTTTATAGGAGAGCTTGAATTAACCACCAATACAAGGGGCGCAGAGGCAACTTTGGAGACCGGAATGAGATCCTTGCTAGCGTCATAAGGCATTTTGCTATAGAGCGATGGATTGATGGCCACTTCGGCTGGAGAGGACAAAAGTAGGGTGTATCCATCCGGGGATGATTTGGCAACCAAGTCCGCCCCAATATTGCCTCCAGCACCAGGTTTATTTTCAACAATTAATTGTTGTTTCCAAATTGGCGAGAGTTTCGCACTAAGAGCTCTGGCAACCACATCCGTAGCGCCGCCCGGTGGAAATGGAACAATTAAACGGACAGGCTTTTCGGGATAATTCTGGGCAAAAACAGTTAAGGTAAAGCTGGTTAGCAGGCTCAGTAAACCAATACGCAGGTAACCCAGATTTAATCGGCGCATGATTTCTTTCATAAGATAATGAATATAGGACCTTTTATAATCAAAGTATACTGAGTCATAGATCGTGGCTGTTGTCTGATCAGTTTTTTCCCGCTTTGAGCGCAGCCTCTAATTCATTAATTTTGTTTTGCATAGCCGACATTTTTGCGTTAAGAAGTCCTACATTTAAATAGGTTTCGTCCGCGACGGGTGAGGCCAAATGGCTCGCCCAACCTAACCAGGAAGAGTCATAGACCTTAACGTTCTTAAACCCAAGATTTTGTAAGACGACAGCCGTTTCTGAGGCGCGAACACCGCTTTGGCAATACACCACGGTTTCTTTGTTGGGATCAAACTTTGAGTAAAGCTGATTTAAATCGCTTCTCTCTTTTAAGGCCATGCCGGTATTGGTTTTGACTTCTTTTTTAGCGAGCTTTGTGGCTGTTTGGGGATCTTTCCAGTTTTGCTCATACGGGATACTCACTGCACCTGGAATATGGCCACCTCGTATAGCACGGATATCATTGCCTTTATATTCATTGATAGTTCGTGCATCAATCACTTGAACGGATGGATTGTTATAGAGCTTACGCATTTCCTCGTTGGTGACTACCAATTGGGGTTGTGGAACGAGTTTCACTACTACAGGATTTAGGGTAGAGGGTGTTTTTTCAATCGGCTGGCCGGCATCAACCCAACCATCAATACCATCATGAAACACCTTGGCTTGCTTACCCCCAAAATATTGAATAGTAAATAAGCCAAAATAGGCATACGGATTACCGCGTGCGCCATAGGTAATGATTTCTTTTTGGACATCTAACCCTGCCTGATTAAAGATGGCTGTGATTTCAACTAAATCGATATAGTCTTCGCGATTTGAATCTCGTAGAACTGTTCCCAGATCACCAATACTGATTGCCCCAGGGATATGTCCTTGTAAGTACTCTTTAGTTGATCGGACATCCAAAATAATGGCACCGCGCTGTTGGGCTGCTTTGACATCTTCAAGATTAACGATCGAATTGGGTTGTGCAAACACAAGAGAGATAGAA
>JBEDHB010000134.1:0-4112 GCA_041174325.1 Pseudomonadota bacterium | reverse complement strand
CATTCATACTTGGATCCGCTAAGATGATTGAGCGCATGATCCCTGGTAGTACGCCGGCCGATAAGGGTGGAGTGAGCCATGGACCGTTGGCATGCTCACGAATCAATACGCTGGTGCGACCACCTTCAGTGACTTGGCCGTGCTCGTTGATGAATAGGGCATCAAAGCCACCGAGCGTCACTGCTTTTTGCCAAGCGGCATCGTAGATTACACGCTCGCAAACCTTGTGATGCAATAAGGGATTGCGGGACTGCATCGTGAGTTGCTGTGGTGCGTAATCACCTTGCAAAATATCGTGAGCCCAAAATAATTTGACGGGGCCAGCGAGCTCTTCAATGACTGAATGAGACAGAGACAGTTGGCCTGTTGAACTTAAATCAATCCGTACCCGATGGACGCGATCGTGAGCTAAATTGATGCACGCCGCTTGCACCATATCCATTAAGGCATCGTCATCGAGTTGAACCCCTAAATCACGGGCTGAGCTCGATAGGCGCTCGAGGTGCTTTGACCAGTTTGCAATTCGGGATGGGTTGTGACCAGGATTAAAGCGGATGGTCTCAAAAATTCCAACACCACTCGGTAAGCCAGTTAAAAATGCTGCCTTTAGTTGGCACTCTTGATATTCTGTATTTGCATCGGAGTCCATGGTAATTCCTGCGCCGACACCCAGCACAAATGATGATGCGTTAGATTGGGGGTCACGCTCCATCTGCAAAGTACGGATTGGGACGCTCATGGCAAAGTCTCCATTGGGATCAAACCAGCCCAATGCACCGCAGTACCAACCTCGCGGTTGATCTTCTAGCGCTTGAATGATTTCCATACTTCGTTTTTTGGGAGCGCCAGTTACCGAACCACAGGGAAAAACAGCCCTCAATACATCTTTAATCCGAATATTAGACAGTGATTTTGCCTCTACGGTCGAGGTCATTTGTAACACCTGGCCATGTTGTTTGACCTCAAATAATTGCGGAACCGTCACCGACCCGATTTCGGCAATACGGCCTAAATCGTTGCGAAGCAAATCGACAATCATTACGTTCTCTGCTCGATTTTTTGGGTCGTTTGCTAATTCGCTTGCTCGAACGATTTGCGCATCCGCCGTACCTTTCATTGGTTTGGCCATCAGAAGGTGATTGGTGCGTCGAATAAAAAGCTCTGGCGATTGCGATAAGACAATATCATCCCCATCTTCGATGAAAGCACCAAATCGCCCAGGTTGCCTTGTTCTCAGATGTGCATAAAGGGCAAGCGGTGAGCCGTACGCCTTGCCATAAATTCGGTAGGAGTGATTAATTTGATAGGTATCGCCTGCCTCAATCCATTGATGGATTTGCGCAATATCCTCGATAAAGCGCTCGCGGTCAATCGAGTTACGCAGTTCTAGAATGCCGCTAGGCGATTGATTTGTTTTTAAACATTCGTGTAACAATCCATCAACGTCATCTTTTGAGTATTTAGTAAGACCAACAAACGACCATGCTCTTAAAAGGGGAAGCGGTTCTGCATGCTTGCAGGGGATACCTTGCAATTGATAACCCAACTCATAAGCAAACAGGGCGACCACATACTCGCCCCGCCGCAAGGCAGATTCAATGCCATCAAAGCAAGCCTCTACCTCGCTGAACCGATTAGCAGACCATTTTTTTTGGACCTGTTGGTAGAGTCGACTAGTCGGTTGCTCGCGACCACTCTCAACATCGTCGAGTAAAAACATTGTGTTTATTTTAAGATCGTGGCTGACTCTATCACTACTGGTGTGTTTGGCACATCAGCCATGCGTCCGCGCGGTGTTGAGGCGATACCGGTTGGAACCAGTTTGATCTTATCAATGGTTTGCGTTCCCGAAATCACTTTTCCAAAGACGGTGTAGCCATTACCCATCGCGTTCGGAAAATCCAAACCTGGATTGTCTTTGACATTGATATAAAACTGCGCGGTTGCTGAATCTGGATCCGAAGTTCTTGCCATGGCGATGGTGTAGATCTGATTCTTTAGGCCATTTTGTGCTTCTGAGACCACGGGAGGCTGCGTTGGTTTTTGTACCAACTCGGTCGTAAAGCCACCACCTTGCACCATAAAACCATTAATAACCCGATGAAATACGGTACCGTTATAAAAACCACTCTTTACATAGGCTAAAAAATTATTGACGGTCTTGGGGGCTTTATCGGAGTCAAGATCGACGACGAAGTTACCAAGGTTGGTCTTAAATTCAACTTTGGGGCCTGCGTACGAGAAGCCTGAGAGGGCGGTGATACTTACTGCGAGGCCAAGTGAGAGCCAAAATTTGCGCATTGTATTTCCTTTAATTGCAATGGTTATGGATGCTTCATTGTATTAGCGATTCGCACATGCTTGGGCAAGTTCATTCCAGGCCGTGGTGTAGTTGGGGCTACGCTGCGAAGAGCGCATGGTCCACTGCGGACGCAAACCAGCGGCTGCCAGGCGCAGGGTATTGGAACCATATTCTTGATTGAGTCGATCCATCACCTGCATGAGCTGGGATGAGCGCGCGCGTTGTGGTGCATGACAAAAAAGATCGCCTTGATCATGGCCTGCTGGATACAAACCTAACAACATGACTCCCGCTTTCTTATACGCAAAGCCAGGACGGTAAATCCGTTCAATACCTGCACTGACGTGTTTGGCTAATACACGCGTGTCATCCGTACCCACCAATAAGGGGATGGTGATGCTCTTGGCGTATTGAGGGTGATGGGGTGCAAATGGATTAGTACGCAGATAAACGAGAAGATGCGAACACCACGAACCTTGTTGGCGTAATTTTTCAGCAGCGCGTGTGACATAACTCACCACTGCTTGGCGTAACTCATCGAGTTGATGCACGGGCTTACCAAAACTTTTACTCGAAATAATTTGGTGCTTACGGACCGCCTGATGGTCTTCGGTATCTTCCAAATCAAGGCAACTAATTCCATTGAGCTCATGTACGGTACGCTCAAGCACCACGCCAAAGCGCTTACGAATCAAACTGGTTTGCGCGTATTTCAGGTCGCATACGCTACGTATATCAAATTCCTCGAGTTTGACCTTCAGGCGTCGACCAACCCCCCACACTTCACCGATATCAATATCGGCCATCAAGGCATCGGCCTCAAGACGATTGCAATGTGACCAGCTAAATACGCCTTGATAGTGCAAACGTTTCTTAGCAATGTGGTTGGCTAATTTGGCCAAGGTTTTGCTGTGCCCGATTCCAACGCAGGTTGGTAGGCCCAAATATTGCTTGATGCGCTTGCGCATTTGGTGGGCATGCGCCACCAAATCATTCGGGATGCCCGTTAGATCAAGAAAGCACTCATCGATCGAATAAATTTCTTGATGCGGTGCGAACTCCCCCAAGAGGGCCATGAGGCGAGCACTCATATCCCCGTACAGGGTGTAGTTGGAGCTTAGCCAAATTAAGCCGTGCGAGCGCATCAGATGTTTGGCTTCAAAGAAGGGAGCCCCCATCCGAATTCCTAGCGCACGGGCTTCTTGGCTACGTGCAACGATGCAGCCATCATTATTGGATAAAACCACAACGGGTTTACCTTCAAGGCGAGGGTTAAATACGCGCTCACACGAGACATAAAAATTATTGCCATCCACCAGAGCAAAGACAGGACCCATGGGTAATGGCTATACCTTATGGATCACGTGCGCGACAACTCCCCAAATTTGCAGTTCTTGCCCCTGACGAATCTCAATTGCAGGGTAATCGGGATTGTCGGCACATAACAAGATCTTGCCGCGTTGTTGGTGTAAGCGTTTAACAGTGAGATCACCATCGAGCGCTGCAATCACGACGCGACCGTGACTGGGTTCTAGCGAGCGATCTACCACCAATAAGTCACCATCATGAATCCCCGCACCAATCATCGAGTTACCTTTGACCCGCAAGAAAAAGGTGGCTTCTGGATGCAAGACCAAGTGTTCGTTGAGATCAAGGCGCTTGTCGTAATGATCGGCGGCGGGTGACGGGAATCCAGCGGGTGCACGTCCAGCGATTAGGGGTCGATAACAAGACCCACGTCGGATAGGGGCGTAGCAAGAAGACGGTAGGGGGTTTAAATCAGAGGATTTCATATACTGTATATTTATAC
>JBEDHB010000133.1:0-4148 GCA_041174325.1 Pseudomonadota bacterium | reverse complement strand
CAGGGTGGCCAGCAGTGATACTGTGCAACTGTCGGAACTTCTGAATATCTTCAATACTGACCGCATAGCCGGTGAGATGCAGTAAGGCATAGATCAACATCGACCCATGGCCATTGGAAAGTACAAAGCGATCCCGATTGATCCATGCCGGATCGGCGGGGTTGTGGTGCAAGTGATCGCGCCATAAAACTTCGGCAATGTCGGCCATCCCCATTGGTGCGCCTGGGTGACCCGACTTGGATTTTTCAACGGCATCGATGGCCAAAAAGCGAATGGCATTGGCCAGTTCGCGACGATTAAGTGATGTTGTACTCATATCCATTCGTGTTATTCGTGTTACGCGCGATCATGTTCGCGGTGATAGTCCTCAATACGCTCCACTTCATTTTTAGATCCCAAAATCACTGGAATCCGCTGATGAATACTCTCTGGTTGAACGTCCAAGATACGTTGACGCCCAGTGGAACCCAGGCCGCCAGCTTGCTCCACTACAAAGGTCATGGGATTGGCTTCATACATGAGGCGTAAGCGCCCTGCTTTACTCGGATCCTTCGTATCTTTGGGATACATAAAGACTCCGCCGCGCATCAAGATCCGATGCACATCCGCCACCATGCTCGCAATCCAACGCATATTAAAGTTACGCCCCCGTACGCTGGTTTTACCTTGCTTGCATTCGCTGATATAGCGACTCACTGGTGGCTCCCAGAAGCGCTCATTGCTGGCGTTAATTGCAAATTCACTGGTATCGGCAGGCACTTGAATCGCCGGATGCGTCAGTATGAATTCGCCAGATGCCGCATCAAAAGTAAAGCCGTGGGTACCGTAGCCCAAACTAAAGACCAGCATGGTTGCCGGTCCATAAATTGCATACCCTGCTGCGATCTGCTGGCGACCCATTCGCAGGTAATCGCTCACTGTAAGCGTGGTGTTCGGGATGGCGGGCAGTATCGAGAAAATTGTTCCTACCGAGACATTGACGTCAATATTGGATGAGCCATCGAGCGGATCAAATAGACACAAAAAGGATCCGCCCTTGGAATTACTCAGTGGTTCGTCGTTCTCTTCAGATGCAATTCCGGCGACGAGATTGCCGGATCGAAAGGTCTGAATCAAAATCTCATCCGAGAGAACATCCAATTTTTTTTGGGTCTCACCCTGAACGTTCTGGCTTTCTAAACTACCCAGTACGCCAGCAAGCGCCCCCTGGGAAGTTAATAAGGCAATTTCTTGAACTGCTTTGGCAATTTCTAAAACAAGCTTACCAAGATCTGGGTGAAGCGATTGGTGCTCGGCCGATTGCTGGCTTAAATACTCTGAAAGCGTGGTTCTCCCTGCTGGCATGGTGGCGGGTCTTTAAACTGATTAATCAAAACCCTATTTTCTCAGATATTGAGATCCAAGCCCTGATTTTTAGCGAGTACCTACTTTGTGCCTTTTTTGGCCTTGTACTTTGCAATTTCATCGTTTAGCTCCCGATACTCCTCGCATGGCAAAAAACAGGCTTTATTCAGTCGAGCAAGCATCTGTTCAGCTCCAGCCAGATCGTTTTTCATTAAAAACAACTCGCCACATTACTCCAAGGCACCATGATGTTTTGGATCAATCTTGAGGGGGCGGACTCGTCGGATGAGGTGTCAGCCGCAAATACTTCTAATGAAAACGCGATCGAGTAAATTGAGAAGGCGGAAATAGTAAGCCGTTTGATCGCCATAATGAATCCTCCAAATCGAGATTGATGATGATTCAACCCCATCAAAAATACTAATCAGGACGTCTCCCGCTAAGATGATGCCTATGAAGAAGCTTCGCAACTACCTCTTTTTGATCCCTTACTTGATTGCGGTGGGAGTCGGCCTAAAATTTGGCTACGCGTTTGGCATGCAAATCAGTGGGCCGATCATGGCCGTGATTACCGCCCTTTTGGGAGCAGTTTTTTGCTCCATCATCGTGGAATCGTTTTTGGGTAAAAAGCGCAAAGGCGATTCTAAGTAATGCTTACTTCCGGCGATTTATATTCCGAATGGTGACCATGGCGCCAATCGCAACGATCAAAATCGCAACAAAGTAACCTGCTTCCATCGCTTTCTCCTTGATTAAGAACTACGACCCATACCGCCTGAACTCGTTTGCAAGGGCTGCGGCAATACCCTCTGCTTAATTAGAGGAGCCATTGCGACCATCGTTGCAATCAAGAGTGCGATCTCAATGGCATACACAGCAATATATCCCGTACTTGGGTCAACCAAAGCAGCGCCGAAGTAACTGTTCATTGCAAAGTAATTGACAAGATCCCGAATGACTCCGCCCAAAGCCATCGCAATCCCTGCGCCTGTAGCCTGCACAGCACCCCAGGCACCCAAAGCCAATCCCCGCTGCTCTGGTGGGGCAAGATTCATGGTAGCCGTTAATGTGCCATGACCAAATAGGCCGCCCCCAAATCCAATTAGGAAGACCCCGAAGCTAAACAATGATGCGGAGGCTAACGGAGCTGCAAGAATAACCGCCACAAAAGCGGGTAAGCCAAGCAGTGCACCCATACTGGCCATTCGAAATGGATCTGCCCCACGACTTAGCACACGCGATGCAAGTCCAAATCCAATTAGGCCGCCGATTGCCAAGGTTGCGGTCAAGAATGTCGTGGAACTGACGCTGAGTTTTAGAATCTCACCGCCATAGGGTTCCAAAAGAACATCTTCCATGGTGAATGCCATGGTTCCTAAACCAACCGCGGTTAAGCGACGCATTGCATAATCACCTTTGCAAAAAAGATCCCACGATTGCTTAAAGGTCGGTTGATTAGGGTTCTGAAAACGACGATTACGATCGCGGGTCTCCTGCTTCCACAGTGCCACCACATTCAGAATCATCGTCGCAATAGCGCACCCCTGAATGACCTGGATCAAACGACCTGGTGAAAAATCCTCCAAAACCGTTGCAAACACAAAAGCACTCACAATCATTCCGAGGAGCAACATGACATACATGAGCCCGACCACTTTGGGCTGGGATTCTTGTGGCGCTAGGTCCGTTGCCAGGGCCAACCCAACGGTTTGGGTAATGTGAATACCAGCACCTACTAATAAGAAGGCCAGTGCGGCTGAGGCCTGACCAATCCAAGCCGGGGCGTTGGCTGCGTTGCCACCGCCTGAGAGAACCAATAAAGCAAATGGCATGACTGCCAGGCCACCAAATTGAACTAGGGTTCCCATCCAAATATAGGGGACGCGTCGCCACCCAAGCTCAGAGCGATGGGTGTCGGAACGAAAACCAATCAATGCTCGAAAAGGTGCAAACACGAGCGGCAAGGAAACCATAATCGCTACCAAGGAAGCGGGAACCCCAAGCTCAACAATCATGACGCGATTTAGCGTGCCGATCAATAAGACCAAGGCCATGCCAACCGAAACTTGAAATAAGGAGAGTCGCAGAAGTCGCGAGAGGGGTAAATCGGGAGTAGCGGCATCCGCAAACGGCAGAAACTTAGGACCAAGGCTGGCCCAGGATTGCACTAGTTTCTCGCTCAAGCGTTTCATGTATAGCTATCTCACCATCAGGATAAACCGGCGTCAAGACTCACTATCAAAATGCAAAAAGTCCGAGGCCCGCCGACCTCGGACTAGTGAAAAATTAAAGTACTTTACTTCTTCACTGCAGGTGCTGCAGGTGCTGCTGCTGCCGATGCTGAAGCGCTAGCCACTTTATCAGCATTACCATTCAAAAATGCTTTAACCCACGTTGTATTGTTGAGAATCATTGTATGAACAGCAAATGAACCAACTGCACAGGCGCCCAAGAACAACGGGATCCCGACGGATGGTTTTACGACACACCACATTTTTCCGTAAATCATTTTTATCTCCCTATTTCAGCCAAGGCGAATAAATGTACGCAAGCAAATGGGCAAGAGCTGCGATCATGCCAAAAAACTGCGTGCCTTGAATCAGATTACGGTGCAACTCTTCAGATTCAGCCTCTGTTAAGCCGGTGGGCCACACCTTGTTTGGGTCTGACATAGTTTTCTCCCTTTGAAAGACACCCTGCTACTCGTGCTCCACCCGCACGCGGGTTTTATGACACCCTCTGCCAAAAAATCGTAATAACCTACTTTTCTTAAGTGTAATTCTAAATTTACATATATATTTGTC
>JBEDHB010000132.1:0-4158 GCA_041174325.1 Pseudomonadota bacterium | reverse complement strand
ATTGATGGCAAATAAAATCCCTGCGGCTGTAGCCACACCCTTACCCCCTTTAAAGCGATGAAAGATCGGATAGAGGTGCCCGATAAAGACAGCGATCGCTACCAGCCCCAAGAGAATGTTGACGCTCTCTTGGCTGGGGTCCCCCAAGACTGAGCGTGCGAGAGTGACTGCCAACCACCCTTTGGCACCATCACCAATGAGCGTAAGCGCTGCCGCTAATTTATTACCAGTGCGCAGAACATTCGTTGCTCCAGGATTTTTAGAACCATGGGTATAAGGGTCCGGCAAACCCATCGCACGGCTCACGACCACGGCAAAGGAGATTGATCCCAGCAAATACGCCACCGGGATCAACCAACAATACTTTATCAACTCGTCCATAAATCAATACTAGCGGATTTGATTAAGAACCACGCGGGTGGTGGGTGGCGTGTAAGGATTTGAGACGCTCACGGGCCACATGGGTATAAATTTGGGTGGTGGAGATATCTGCGTGCCCCAACAAGAGTTGTACTACACGCAAATCCGCACCATGGTTTAAGAGATGGGTGGCAAAGGCATGGCGCAGAGTATGAGGTGAGAGCGCCACTTGAATGCCAGCCAGACTCGCATAGCGTTTAATAATGAACCAAAACGCTTGACGGGTTAACCCAGTACCTGTGCGGCGCCCCACAAAAACCTCTTGGCAATTTTTTCCTTCTAAAAGGATGGGTCGTGCTTCTTGTAGGTATTGACGCAACCATTGCCCCGCCTCACCGCCAAAAGGCACGATGCGCTCCTTACCACCTTTACCGTTGACCACGCGCACCACCCCTTCGTTGAGTCCCAACGATACGGTTTTGAGTGACGCAATTTCTGAGACGCGTAAGCCACTGGCGTACATCAGCTCGAGCATCGTACGATCGCGTAATCCCAAAGGCTCCTCAATGTTCGGGGCATTGAGTAGCGCAATCACCTGGTCTTCGCTCAATACTTTGGGGAAACGTTGGGCCTGCTTGGCAGCACGTAACTTGGCACACGGATCTTCTTTGACATATCCTAGACGCAGTGCGTGGCGATAAAAGCGTTTAAAGACCGTGAGGCGCCGATTGGCTGTGGTGGCTTTATCGCTTCGCTTTGCTGCCATGTAGGCCGTGAGATCTGCCTCCTGGACGTGATAAAGATCGCTGGCATTTTTTTGCTCACCTAACCAAGCGGCAAACAAAGTGAGATCTCGCCGATAGGCACTTAGCGTATTTTTTGAGAGGCCATCTTCGAGCCAACAGGCATCGCAAAACTGATCAATCGCGTTTTGAGATGCCAAGACCACAAATTAGTCGCGAAAATTATTAAACGCCAGCGGAGCTTCACTGGCTTCTTTTCGGAGTAACGCCATCGCAGTCTGCAAATCATCGCGCTTGGCACCAGTCACGCGTACCGCATCGCCCTGAATACTCGCTTGCACTTTAATTTTACTGTCTTTGATAATGCGTACGATCTTTTTAGCAAGCTCTTGCTCGATGCCTTTTAAAAGTTTCATGGTTTGCTTACGCTTGTCGCCTGACATCGTCTCGGTCTTATCGTCTTTTAAAAACCGCACGTCCACATTGCGTTTAGCCATTTTGCTAAAGAGTACGTCTCGCACCTGCCCCAACTTGAAGTCGTCATCAGCAAACAAAATCAGTTCAGTATCTTTTTGCTCAACCCGCGCGTCAGAGCCTTTAAAGTCAAAACGGTTCGTAATTTCTTTATTGGCTTGCTCGACGGCATTTTTGAGCTCCACGATATTGGGTTCGCACACAGTATCAAATGACGGCATTTACCTCTCCAAACGAATGTTGTAATCATGACGGTTTTGCTATTTTTAGACCAATTTCGTTCTTCATGCAAAACCCGAATAAGATTGTGGCATGAACTCGGATTGCAAGCCACTCGCCAATTTCTCGTTACGGGATCGCAATACCCTAGGCTTTGAGGTAATTGCGGAGTGGGCCTTGCCGATTACCCAAGCTGAGCAAATCCCCCCGGCGATTCGCTGGGCCAAAAATACGGGGTTGCCCTATCGGACTCTTGGGGGAGGTAGCAACGTTGTGTTGCCCGCTCAACTGCTAGGACTTACCCTCCTCATGGACATCGATTTCATCGAGGTTCTTGAGAATCTCGCTGCGAAGACAAGGTTGCGGGTTGGAGCCGGAGTGAACTGGCATGACTTCGTTGGTTGGACCTTGGATCAAAACTATCGGGGCCTCGAAAACCTTGCCTTAATTCCAGGCACAGTTGGCGCAGCGCCCATCCAAAATATTGGCGCCTATGGGGTTGAGGTGAAAGAGTACATCGATGCGGTAGAAGCCTATGATTGCCAAACCAATCAGTGGGCCACTCTATCGAAAACGGATTGCCAATTTTCGTATCGGCATAGCGTGTTTAAGGATGAACCGAACCGTTTTGTGATTACAGCGGTCATTTTTGATCTACCCAAGGCATGGCAACCACGTGTGTCATACGCCGATCTTGCCAACCATTTTGACAATCGCGCAATCGAGACCATTGCTGCCCAAGAAGTCTTTGATGCAGTGTGTGCCATCCGCACTCAAAAGTTACCGGATCCCAAGGTGATTGGTAATGTGGGTAGTTTTTTTCAAAATCCTGTGATTTCAAACCAACAACTGCGATCCCTTAAAGAGCAATTTCCACAGATAGTAAGTTATCCAGAATCGGCGACCCACAGTAAGCTTGCTGCTGGATGGCTCATCGACCAATGCGGCTTTAAAGGGATGCAAATGGGTAATGTGGGGGTTCACGATAAACAAGCTCTAGTGCTTACCCATCGTGGTGGTGGAAATGCTGGAGAACTAGTTGGGCTTGCAGGACAAATTCAGCAAAGGGTGAAAGAGACCTTCGGAGTCGACCTGATTCCTGAACCAATCTTTTTTAATTAATCCGATTCTTTTTTCACGGGTTAGATATTCTTCTTTCTTTTTATTGCATTTTGCAATAAAATGGGCAATGCGCGTCATTTCTAATAAACGAATCATTGAGTTTTCAGCAAGCTACCCGGATGCCCTTAAACCTTTACAAAGTTGGAGAAGAATTATTGAATCCCAGTCATTCGACAATTATTCTCAACTAAAGTCTATTTTTGGCTCAATGGATAAAGTTGAAGATTTAATCGTTTTTGATATTTGCGGAAATCGCTATCGATTAATTACTTTTATAAGTTTTCCAAAACAAATTTGTTACATTAAGCAGATTCTTACCCATGCCATTTACGATAAGGGACGGTGGAAGAAATGAACATGCTCGAATTAGAAAATGCTTGGCAACAACTCAGCAAAACTGTTGCCCTTTCTCCCATTCATAACCGAAAAGACTATGAGCGAATGGTAGTGCTCGCCGACCATCTTTCGGATGCGATTGGCTGCTCAAAAAAGCATTCGTTGCTAAATCTTTTTGAGATCGTATGCGAATTGATTCGCTCGTATGAAAGAGAGCATTTCCCAATCGATCAAGCTAAACCTCAAGAAATTCTTAAGTTTTTGATGGATCAACACGGGCTTCGACAGTCGGATCTACCTGAAATTGGTAACCAAAGCGTTATATCCCAGATTTTATCTGGAGCGAGAAGGCTAAACCTTCGTCAAGTTAAAGCGATTTCGAAGCGCTTCGGCATTTCGCCTAATGTTTTGATTGAGCAGCCCATCAAAAAATCTGCAACACCAATAAGAATGGTGAGCAAACAAAAGGTGAAGGTTTAAGGATAAATCTGCATCTTCTTAAAACTTGAGCCGACAAATGTCATTTATTTGCCATTATTCCCTAAAAGACGAATAAGAGACTGGAGACTGGCTTTTGGCAGATTCCTGTTTTTGATTGGAGTCCATATTAAAGAAAACTTTAATATGCAACTTTCAAATTAAAGTTCTCTTTAATTTGACAGACTCCATATTGGAACAATCAAGGGTCCACCCTCCAACCCAACAGAAAATGGATTAGTTATCTATTTTTTAAAGGCAACTTGTATCTTGCCCTCTGCAAGCCAAAGCTGATACGGCTCATCCTCTCGAATATCACCGGGCTGGCGCACGGCCTTTTGATTCTCATCCAAAATCACTGCGTAACCCCGCTCGAGCGTGCGTTGCGGATTGAGGGTTTCGAGTTGAGATAGCCAATGTGCTTGAT
>JBEDHB010000131.1:0-4249 GCA_041174325.1 Pseudomonadota bacterium | reverse complement strand
TAGAGCTCTTTGCCACAAAAGGATTTGCACCTTTTCGCTCGCAGTGGGATTTTTGGGACGCCTACCGCGATCAGCCAGTGACTATTTCTGAGTCTGGCTTGATTAAACAAACGGGGATTGCGCATGGTATTAACGAAGAAGGCGCGCTCTTACTGCAAGAATTTGGCAAGACTGGGTTAACGGCGATCTATGCCGGAGATGTATCCTTAAGAAAACACCTATGAGCTCATTTTTACTCATTGATATTGGTAACTCGCGCCTAAAGTGGGCTAGCGTAGATAGCAAACGCAATCCCATCGAGCGCGATAAAAAATTATGGGATCACACCGGTGCCATTGATACCAAGTTGCTGGGCTCAAAGGAGCACCGTGACGAACTGGCTCACTACATTCTCAGCACCATTCCAACCCCAAGTGCGATTGGACTTTGCAGTGTGGCGAAAGAAACTGCCGTGGAGCAAATCAATGAACTACTTCTGCCCTGGAAACACTGTCCACAATTTCGTCTACTTGGAAACTCGCCATATCCATCCTTGCGAACGCAATATCAAAACACCCATACTCTAGGTGCCGATCGCTGGGCTGCTTTAATTGCTGCGCGCCAACTATCCAATGACAACACCTTAGTGATTAGTGCGGGTACCGCAACAACCATTGATTTTTTGGGTGGCAATGGAATGCACTATGGCGGTTGGATTCTGCCGGGCCTAGGACTCATGCGCCAAAGTCTATTGCAACATACCGCCGGTCTCAATATAGCGAGTCTTGATCAACCATCGACTGGTATAGGATTAGATACTGCAAGCGCGATTGATGAAGGATCGCGACTAGCCCATCTGGGTGCGATCGAACAGGCGATGAATTTTGCCCAACAGCGACATCAAGCCGTTACCCGCGTATGGCTGGATGGTGGTCATGGGACTACCTTATTTGAAGAGCTGATTCACAATCAAATCCCCGCAGAAAAAATACAAGGTTTAGTACTCCGAGGGCTTTGGGCATGGCTCAATACCCAAGTCGCAACGAACTAAGAGCGAATCTTACCAAGCAGGTTCGTGGTAGAGCGCTCGTAAATAAAAGGGATGGCGTATGCTTTTCCACTCCATGCATGTACGACCTTGGTTTCCTCTAAAGACTCGATTGCATAGTCTCCGCCTTTGACATAAATGTCTGGACGGATCTTACGAATCAGCTCGACAGGGGTCTGCTCTGAAAACAGCACCACTAAATCAACGCTTTCAAGAGCGGCGAGGAGGGCCATTCGATCCTCCTGCCCATTAATCGGGCGATCGGGACCTTTTCCTAAGGTTCGCACCGATGCATCTGAATTAACGCCCACGACCAAGCTATTTCCAAGCTGGCGGGCTTGCGCTAAGTAACTGACATGCCCCCGGTGCAAAAGATCGAATACTCCATTCGTAAAAACCATCGGGCGAGCCAAAGACTTTAGCTTTCCCTCTAAATCCTCATCGACACCACATAGTTTTGCCTCAAAGGCGGGAAGCTTCAAGATTGGCTGAGTCATAGTCCAAATTCTAGATGATTCCTAGCTAAAAAATCCTGACTCATCCTGAATTAAAGGGGTAATTTTCCCCAAAACACAAAAGGAGGCGGAAGACGGTAGACTTCAAGGTTTCTAGGTTAAAAGTGAGGATTCTTGATGAAATGGCTAATCATGATTTCCCTGTTTGGTGCAACGACCATGCTAAATCCGAATGATGCCCACGCAAACCCATCGGCTAATAAGTGCAGTCCAGCACTTTCGTATACGTTTCCAAGGCTTCAGGATGAAATTCCACAAAATCTTTGCCAATACCAAGGCAAAGTCGTCATGGTGGTTAATACGGCTAGTTTTTGTGGGTTTACCAGCCAGTATGAGTCGCTTGAGAAAATTTATGCGCGTTACAAAGATCGCGGCTTTGTGATTCTGGGTTTCCCATCCAATGATTTTGGACAACAGGAACCCGGATCAAATAAAGAAATCGCAGAGTTTTGTAAAAATACCTACGATGTAAAATTCCCAATGTTTGCTAAAAGCTCTGTTAGTGGCAAAGAAGCGAATCCTCTATTTAAGATGTTGATTGCTAAAACGGGTACCACACCCAAATGGAATTTTTACAAATACTTGATTGATCGTGACGGTAATATTGTTGATTCTTTTAATAGCCTAACGAAACCAGATAGCAAATCGATTACCTCTGAAATTGAAAAACTACTAAAGTCTAAAGCCTCGTGAACGCTTCTTCCCATTCCACGCCCCAAAAAAAAGTGGCGATTGTTGGTGCCGGCATCTCTGGTTTAGGCTGCGCGTATGCATTACAAAAAAATGCAGGAGTTCATGTCACACTCTTTGAGGAAGCTTCGCATATTGGAGGACACAGCAACACCATTGATATCGAGGTTCCCGGTCGCAATGGCGCGATCAAGTGCGCCGTAGATACTGGGTTTTTAGTCTTTAACCGAAAAACCTACCCGCGCCTAACGCGTTTGTTCGAGGAACTGCAGGTTCCAATTGCTTTATCGGAAATGACATTCTCGGTTTCCATTGATCACTCCCTAGAATGGTCGGGCGATAACATCAATACTTTATTTGGGCAACGAAAGAATCTACTACGCCCAGCGTTTTGGAGAATGGTTACCGATATCGTGCGTTTTAATCGCTTAGCGACTGCGCTAGCAACCAAACATGTAAGTGCTGGACATAGCACCGATCCAAAGCAGCTGCAATCGATTGCATCATTTCTGGATGAACATGGATTTAGTCAATCGTTTCGAGAGTGGTACTTTTTGCCAATGATTGGTGCGATATGGTCGTGTCCCACCCAACAGATGCTGGAGTTTCCAATTGAAACTATGGTGCGGTTTTGTCATAACCACGGACTCTTACAGGTCAACAATCGTCCTCAATGGTTAACGGTAAGAGGTGGGTCGAAAGAATATGTTGCAAGGCTAATCAACGCCATGCATCCAGAGCGATTCAAGTTGATTCGCGAAGCGATAAAAAAAGTGAGTGTGCCTGATGTACAAAGCCCAGATAAACGAATTGAATTGATTAGCGCTCAAGGGATTCATTATTTTGATGAAGTCATCATGGCTTGCCATAGCGATGAAAGCCTGAAGCTACTCCATGGGATTGATGAATTTGATCGCTCTCTTTTGGCGGCCATCCCCTATCAATCAAATCGTGCAGTGTTGCACCGTGATGCCAGTGTCTTACCACAGACCAAACGCTGCTGGGCAGCCTGGAACTATAAAACCACTTATGCCAGAAATCAGATCCAATCGGTCAGCGTTGACTATCTCATCAATAAGTTACAGCCGCTACCAGCCGCTTTGCATCAAGAACCGATTATTGTGAGCCTCAACCCTCTGGTTGAACCAAAACCTGATTTGATTTTTCAGGAGATCGCTTATTCACATCCCATCTTTGATGCCAAAGCAATTTCGGCGCAAAAGAATCTTTCATTAATTCAAGGCAAGGGAGGAATTTGGTTCTGTGGTGCGTGGACCGGATATGGTTTTCACGAGGATGGTCTTCGCTCGGGAGAGTTGGTAGCGGCCGATCTGGTTGCCTCGCTACATGCGCCACTCAAGCGTCCACCCTTGCAATCGGCAAACTAAGACACAGATTGGCATTGCATGTGATGGCTCATCCACTCATTAATTTTGGTCAAGTAAAGCACAGTCGCTTAAGACCGGTGAGCAATCGCTTTAGTTATGGAGTCTTTACATTAAAGATCCCAATGCGTGAGCGCAATCGCAACCCTAACCTCCTCAAGCAATACGGCATTGGCGATAACTGCTGGTCTTTTTACTCGTTTTACGACCGCGATCATGGTCATGGCATGGAAAATAGCCTGGCCTGGGCAGAGTCCCTTTTTGCACAAGAGGGTATTTCAATTCCTGAGGGTGAAATTTGGCTACAAACATTTCCAAGAGTACTTGGTTATGTTTTTAATCCCGTCAGCTTTTGGATCTACACCGATGCGCATCAAGCGGTTCGAGCGATCTTGGCTGAAGTGAATAATACATTCGGTGAGCGGCATTGTTACCTACTTCACAAAAAAGATGGTGCAGAGTTATATTCTGGCGAAACGCTTGTTAGTGAGAAAATTTTTCATGTATCGCCATTTTGCGACGTTTCTGGCGAGTATCGGTTTCGGTTTCTATTTTCCAAAGACAGCCAACGCAAAATGGATTCGGTATGTCGCATTGAGCTTTACACCGATCATCAGCCACTGATCTACACC
>JBEDHB010000130.1:0-4258 GCA_041174325.1 Pseudomonadota bacterium | reverse complement strand
AAACTCATTACCTGACGTAATTTGTCATTCTTGAGATGGCGCGCCACTAGGGTATAAATACTTTCCCATGCTTTCATTTTGATCATCGATGGAAGAGCCTCAGCTACATCACTTAATGAATCAAACACAACATGACTAAGCTCCTCAAAACCAAGTTGGTAACACTTCTCAGCTTCGGCTAGGAAGCGATCATAGCCAGGCAAATCAGCAGGGCTAAACTTAGCAACCTCAGTACGCATACGTTGTGGATCACCGGTATAGTCAAAATGAGAGCCGTCATCAAAACGGATTCGATAGAAAGGATCCATCGGACGTAAATCAACATCGCTTTCAAATGACTCCCCACAAAGCTCCCAGAGCTCTTTAAGTAGGAATGGTGCAGTAATAATGGTTGGGCCAGCATCAAAGGTATAGCCATCGCGTTGATGGACATAAGCGCGCCCGCCAGGTTTATCGAGCTTCTCTAAAATCTTTACGCGATAGCCTTTGTGGGAAAGCCGAATAGCTGCTGCTAAACCGCCAAAGCCACTACCAATTACCACCGCAATGGGTCGATCGTCGCTCGGGAAATGGGTTCGTTTAAGCATGTATGTGTGGTTTAGAAAAAAATGGCGCCACAAGGACGCCATCAATTACCGGTTACATCATCTTCACTTCATTGCTACCGTTTTGTTCTCTCCTGGCTTCGGTGCCGCACGCGGTGCCGCTGTTCCAGTTAAGAATGGATAGTCTTTGAGCATCGAAACACCATAGAGTGGTTTATATGCTCCTTGATGGCAGGTTGCACAATTATTTTTTAGAACATCTCCTTCAGGTCCTAAGCGATGTGCTGGGAATACGCTGGTCAGTGGCACCATGTAGTTGTTATTAATGTCGCGTGCCATCCGAATTCCATACCAAGCCGTCATCCGTTGCGGTGGGCTTTGCGACCACTCTGGCATCGAACGGGTATTATGGCAGTAAGCACAATTTACTCCGAGTGAAGTTGACATATGCACCATCAAGCCAAAGACCTTCTCCGTATCTTGAATGCTGTTCTTATTACCAGTTGGTAATGCCGTTGGACCATTCATGCGAATGTTCTCTGCCTTTAACAAATAGGGTGTAAATGGATCGTAAGGAAGATCACTTAGTCCAACTGATGGTGATGGCGTATTTTGACCATTCTTACCACTTAAGAAACCACTACCTTGAGGTTTAGCTGGATCGGTAAACCAAACATTTTGTGGAATATTGTTGCCGCGGTGGCAGGTGTAACACGTAACGCCGGTTTCGGCCACATGCGATTTCCATTCAATGTTAATCCGCTGGGTCATCTGAATCATCTTGCGAGAAACAGTTTTGGTATACATGCCCTCTTCCGCAAAATTAGCGACGTTATGGCAATAGGCACAACCCTGCTCTGGTGCAACCCAACTGGTCATTGCCACCATAAAGTTAGTGAACTGGGCAACGCTTAAATTACCTAATACTTTGACGTTCTTATAAACCGCGCCAGCCTTTGGACCATCTGCTGCCGCAGGAATTGCTGCAGGCACCTCATTCTTTTCTGCTTGAGCGGCTAGCGTCCGTGGGTTATAGACGGATGCCATTCCTGTTCCCCTAAAACCATTTTGCACCGACTCTACAGGAGGTCTTTCACAGGCAGATAAGATCAAGGTCGCGCCAGCCAGCGCAACGAGGCTCAACACACGTTTCATCGAGTTCATGTCTTGCTCCTTATTTCGCTACTGGCGGTGGTGGCACGAAGCTTGGGGCCGGATCAATTGTGGGTATGCTGTATACATCAGGATAAGCAGGCGCTACACCGTGCTTTACAGCCCACAGATACCAGTTATCAACTACCGTACCTGTTAATAAAATGCCGATACCACCAGTCAATGGGACAAGGACTGCAAACCACCATGCCCAGCGGTGAATCGATTCCATGGTGGCATTAAAGCCCATGGTCCATCTCCAAAATAAACCGGCACGCTCTGATGCGGTACCGCGATCGACAATTTGCTCAATCTCACGCTCGCCGCCGTAGCGACCAACCGCAAGAATAGTTGCACCATGCATTGCAAATAAAAGTGCCGAACCATAGAGGAAGGCAATCGATAGCATATGGAATGGGTTATAGAACAAATTACCGTAGCGCAAAGAGAACGCGGCAGTCCAATCCAGATGCGAGAAGACGCCAAACGGGACGCCTTCACTCCAACTGCCCACTAAGAGTGGTCGAAAGAATCCCAAGACGAGAAATAACCAAATAGCCGACAAGAATGCCCAAGCGATATGCGTGCCCATTCCTAAGGCAATCGCACGCCGATAGGTTCGCCACCACCACAATAAAATCGATGCAGTTAAAAATGCGCCGGCCATCATCCACCAGCCGCCCTCTGAGAGGGGCATCAGAAATTTCAAACCGTGCTTGGGTAATGGTGGATCAAGCGATAGCCAAAAGAGTTGACGAACAAACTGAATCGGATCCCAGTTTACCGAGGACAACATATTCCAACCAATAATCTGAAAACCGATCATGCCAAAGAATAATGAGGCAACACCAATGGTTCCTAAATAGATTGGGCCAATCTGTGCATTTCCCAAGCGGCCAAAGAGATGAACTAAAAATGGTTGACCAATGCGTTCACGCTCATCTTTTCTGGGATTGAGATGCGAACCGTGATGTGGTTCACCAACAACTTGAACCTGGGTAAATAAATTTTGATAGTCCATGGTTGATTCCCTCGATTCTTCTTATGACCAAATGGGGAGGTTTAACCACCAACCCCACCACTCTGGCCAGCCACGAGTCCAAAATGGTCCGCTAATCACAATACATACCGCACTCCAAAATACCGCTGCTAATGCCAAGAACAATCCCAATCGGTGAATACCTAATGTACCCACAGAGTAACCAATCAAGTCTCTGAAAAATGTATCTTCATGCTCAGGCGTTTTGACAAACTCCCCTTTTTGCGGATTGGTAGAGGACAAAACTAGACCCCCATGCATTGCTAACGCTAGAGTGGTTGTAAAAAATAATGTGATGGCAATCATGTGTGCGGGGTTGTAATGGAAATGTAGGTACTGATAGCCCACATTCGATACCCAATCGAGGTGACTTAAGATGCCATATGGGAAGCCATGTCCCCAGGCACCCATTAACACCGGACGAATTACCACCAAAGTGAAGTAAGCAAACACCGCCATCAAGAATGCAGCGGGTACATGAAAGCCCATTCCTAACTTACGACAGATTTCTACTTCACGCAAAGCCCAAGACCCGAACGCTCCTAGAGCGCAGATCGTAATTAGTTGCCACAAGCCACCTTCCATTAACGGTGCAGGTGCTAAACCGTATTTCAGGTCAGGTGGCGCAATATTAATTTGCCAGAGATTCCAGGTGGGTCCTTGTGACGCACCCCACAGAATCAATGCCGTTCCTAGGAACGCAAAGAAAATTGTAGTAATACCAAAAAATCCGACATAAAAAGGGCCTACCCAAAAGTCGAATAAATCTCCACCAACGAGGGTGCCACCTCTGACTCGGTACTTTCTCTCAAAACTGAGCATGGCCATTTTTTAGTTCTCCCATAAAGTGGTAGATAAGACTCGATGCGTGGTCAAGCCCTATCCACCATGGTTTGCATCATGTGTACTACTTTGCTGCTGGTGCTGCTGGTGGGGTTGCAGAACCCGTACCTGTTTTTGCTTTGTACTGAGCTTGATTTAAACCATCGAGCCAGTTAAAGCGCACTGTGCTTAGCAGAATCAAATGAATCATTGCTGCCAAACCAAACAGGAAGATTCCTTGAATAGCCATAGCCCGTAATGGGTCATATAGTTTCCAAATTCTCCACATGGTATTTCTCCTAAGTTAAATACGACATAAAGCTATAAACAGCAGACCTTACGCCGTCGATCATTGACTTCTCTTCGGCTCCTGGAAGCCAGGAGCTCCACTTACCAGGTAAGAACGCTGTAAAGAGCGCAAGCACAAAACACACCACAAAGCACAAGACGAAGATCGTCTTAAACGTGATTGAATCGTTCTTAACAATCTGCTGCACTGAGTTGTCTAAATGGATATCTTTCATATCATTGCCTTTACGTTGTTACTTCCCTATTTCAGTAGAACCAAGGACGCCAAGCCCACACCAAGATGTGAGCAATGACCGCTATTGCAGTAAACCCGACCAAACCTTGGACATAAAACTGGTGAAATTCTTTCGCCTCGTCGTCGGTAAGACCAGAAATAGAGCCTCTGTGATCA
>JBEDHB010000129.1:0-4264 GCA_041174325.1 Pseudomonadota bacterium | reverse complement strand
CGGTTTGATGGAACTCCCCACGCCAGCATTACCTGGATCGGGTTCGAGGGTCTTTCTCAGCACCACCGCAGTGGGGGCACCCCTGTTTCATCCTTGTGACCCTATTTAACCACGAATCCCCTAAGCCCATCCTTGAGCCGGATCAAGCCAAGCGGTTGCGGCGCAATATCAAGTCGGCGGTCACCAAGGCTGCATCGGTCGTGAACTCATCGGCCAGAATGCGGGCTGCGGCCTCAGCGAGATCTAACCGAATAAAGCCACTGACCTCGCCATCGTGATTGACGGGTACCAGGTGACTGGGAAGCGCTAGATCAAAAACAAAGATGCTCTCGTGGTGGATGCCATGGGGCGGGTGAGGGCGACTAATTAATAACTTACCCGCTGGGGTGATGCCGCTGGCAATGGGCTCGGGCACGCCTGCTTCTTCCCAGAGCTCCCGAATCGCGCAATGCACCACAGTCTCGGAGGCGCTAATGCCTCCTGCAGCCAGATTATCGAGTTTGCCGGGATCAATTTGCTTACTTTCGCTGCGCCGCCCCACCCAGAGTTGGCCATTGGCAGTCACGCCATTGATGTGCGCCGCTTGACTTTGCACCCCAAGACTTCGAAAGGCCGCGCGCTCGACCCGAAAATACTCATGACCATCAGCGCCATAGAATGCAAACTCTTCATTGCGCCATGCAGGTATTAACCCAGCCTTACGCATTCGTAACGCCAACTCTCGCAAACTTGCACTGAGATGAGCCGGCGGCACAAGCGCTAATGACAAACCATGCGCACTCACACTCAGATGCGCTATGGGATCGGTTTGCAAACTCTCGATCACGAAGGGCGTAAATTCAGGGAGGAGGTGACCGACGGTGCGATCACCCAACACAATGGGCAAGCACGCGTGCGGTAAATGGCAACTCGCGTTTTGCAACATTTCTTCGAGAGCGGCGAGTGTGCTTACAGGGATTATTGACATGAGTCAAGTGTAAGCCAACTCATTTACCAACCAATGAAGCCAAGCGATCAATGCTCAATTTTTGAGCATGCTAGTTCACTCGTTTAAAAATCAGTACTTACAAATCATTTTGCAGTGTTGTCCACACGCATTGTGGATAACTTCATCACCCACCAATTTTGCATGAATTTAAAAGCGTAACAAATGTATGACATATCGACACCTAAACAATTCAGTAGTTTTCCTAATTCAAAAATACAAACCCAAATGAATTTGGTCCCCCTGCCAGGAGTCGAACCTGGATCTATCGCTTAGGAGGCGATTGCACTATCCATTGTGCTACAGCGGGAGTGGATTACCAGCCACACAGGGCCCATGCTTGCTCTGCTAAACCAATCACGACCTCTGGTATGAAGTAGAGAGCAAACACCAACATTAAAAGGATCACACCACTTGCATAAAGTGCGATCTTCTTCCAAGTCGGGCTCGAACGTACTGACATTGATTGGTTCATCATTTCATTCTACCGAAAGCAGATGACTACCGATGGTCTTAGGCGTTTGCCGTGCGCTGCAAGGGCTCTTCACGGATCGGTAAATTAATCAGACCTGCGAAAACCCCCAGGGCCATGGCAATACCCCACACAATCTGATAGGAGCCCGTTAGATCGTATAAGTAGCCACCGAAGTAGGCACCACAGAAACTACCCAATTGATGGGAGAAGAATACTACCCCTGAGAGCATGGTGAGGTACTTCACACCAAAGATCTGAGCGACGATCGCGTTGGTGAGCGGTATGGTTGAGAGCCACAGCACACCCATCACCGCAGCAAACACATAGGTGCTCATCGACGAGAGGGGCAGTAATAAAAAGAGGGCGATTGCTAGTGAGCGTGTGAAGTAAATGCCCGAGAGTAAAAACCGTTTGGGAAAGCGCTCACCCAAGACCCCAGCATAGTAAGTACCAATCACATTAAATAAACCAATCAACGCCAAGGCAGTTGTTGCAACGGTGGCACCGTTGATACCAGGATAGATTGCCGACATATCCTTGAGATAGGGCGCAAGGTGAACGGTGATAAAGATCACCTGAAAGCCGCATACAAAGTAACCCATCATCAAGAAGCGGAAGTTGCGATTACCAATCGCTTCGTTCAGGGCCTGACGAATGGTTTGATCGCCCGCTTGATTGGGCTGAAAACCGGTCTCGCGCAAGAAAAATGCAATCGGGATCATGAGTGAGGCCATGAGCCCTAAATAAATGAGCGCCTCGTTGGCTCCAAAGTTGATAATTAAACCTTGCTCTAGTGGCATCATCAAAAACTGACCGAAGGAACCTGCCGCTGCAGTAACCCCCATCGCCCACACGCGTTTCTGAGGCGATACATTGCGACCAATAATGCCGTACACCACGCTGTATGTAGTGGCGGCAAGACCAATACCAATCGATAAGCCTCCCGCTAAATGAAACAGCAGAGGATCATTGGTGAGCGCCATACCAATCAGACCCACGGCATACAGAAATCCACCCAAGATCATGATCTTGAATGGCCCATACCGATCGGCAAGAGCGCCAGCGACGGGTTGCGCAAATCCCCAAATCAAGTTCTGTAGGGCAATCGCTAAAGCGAAGGTCTCGCGCCCCCAACCGTTGGCTGAGGTAATGGGCATATTAAACAGACCAAAGCCGTGACGAATGCCCATGGAGAGGGTGACCATTAGGCTGCCAAAGATCAGCACTTGAAGCATCGATAGGCTGGGTGCGCGTTGGGTCACACAATCCCTTTCTGATGCAACTCACTAATTTGTGAGGCACTCCTGCCAAGTTCGCGCAAGACCTCATCGGTGTGTTGTCCCAAAAGCGGAGGTGGCATACGCACTTCTACTGGGGTTTTAGAAAGACGCATTGGGCTGGCGACCAATTTCATGGTTCCAGCCGTTGGGTGGGGCACATGCATCGCAATACCGCGTGAGATCACTTGCTCGTTTTCAAACACCTCTTGCAAATTATTGATGGGTCCACACGGCACACCCGCTGTCTCTAACAAAGAAATCCACTCCGCCTTGGTCTTCTCTTTGACCATCTCGGTTAGCAGTGGGATTAATGCCGCGCGATGATGAATACGGTCAGGATTGGTGGCAAAGCGCGGATCGTCGGCCAAGGCCTCGCGATTACCAACTTTTACGAAGTTGCGGAACTGGCTATCGTTACCGACTGCTACGATGATCCAGCTATCGGCGGTCTGAAAGGTTTGATAGGGCACGACATTCGGATGAGCATTGCCCCAGCGATGCGGTGAGACCCCGCTGCATAAATAATTACTGGAGATATTGGCAAGCATCGCGACCTGCGTATCCAAGAGTGCCATATCAATGGATTGACCCTCACCGGTGCGATCACGATGGATCACCGCAGCGAGGATGGCGGAGCTGGCATACATGCCCGTAAATAAATCGACAATGGCGACCCCTGCTTTTTGAGGGCCACCACCTGGCAAATGATCGGCTTCACCGGTAATGCTCATAAAGCCACCCATACCTTGCAAGATGAAGTCATAGCCAGGGCGATGCTGGTAAGGGCCAGTTTGTCCAAAGCCAGTAATCGAGCAATAAATGAGATTGGGCTTGATCGCACACAAACTTGGATAGTCAAGACCATACTTGGCTAACTGACCAACTTTGTAGTTCTCGATCACCACATCGGAGGTCTTGACCAGATCGCGCACAATCGCTTGACCTTCGGGGGTGCTGATATCGAGCGTAATGGATTTCTTATTGCGATTAATCGAGATGTAATACGCCGACTCGGTGGTGTCCTGACCATTGGGGTCTTTGGCAAAGGGAGGGCCCCAATGACGGGTATCGTCACCTGCACCCGGGCGCTCCACTTTAATCACCTGTGCACCCAAATCGGCCAAGTTCTGAGCACACCATGGACCCGCTAATACACGGCTTAGATCGAGTACTCGAATATGACTTAAGGCTCCCATGGGCTTATTTTCCCACGCTTTTGCCACCTGCCTCATCGATATGACTACAATTTCTGCGCATGGCAACACGTAAACCATCCCAATACAGCGAATCCTCCATTAAAGTCTTAAAGGGCTTGGAGCCGGTGCGTCAGCGCCCAGGCATGTACACCCGCACCGATAACCCCCTGCATATCATTCAGGAGGTCTTAGATAACGCCTCCGACGAAGCACTCGGTGGTTACGGTAAAGAAGTGGTGGTGACCCTGCACACCGATGGCAGTGTGAGTGTGGAAGACGATGGTCGAGGTATTCCAGTGGGCATGCACCCCCAAGAGAAAAAACCCGT
>JBEDHB010000128.1:0-4313 GCA_041174325.1 Pseudomonadota bacterium | reverse complement strand
AAATCTGATCCTGAAACGCGATAGCCTAAATTGAGCAGTACTTCAGCGATACCGCACATACCGGCTCCGCCAATGCCCACAAAATGAATCTGCTGAACGATATGCTTCATCGAGCACACTCCTCACAAATTGAGGCAACTTCTTCGGTCGCACGAAACTTTGCAAGTGCTTGCGCTTTCATAGCCATTTCGGCTAAATCCTCGCGCCGCAATCCAACGCAGCTGCATCCAACTGAGTTTGAGGGATCAGCATCGCAGCCTTTGCGTCCGATAGAAAACGGGCATTAGCGGTCTGGTGATCATCAATTGCGTGTGGAAATGGCACAAAACAGGCGGCAACTCCAGCGGCCGAGATCTCGGATACGGTCATTGCTCCGGCACGACAAATCACTAAATCAGCATTGGCATAGGCTGAAGCCATATCCTCAATGAAAGGTTTTAGTTCACCGCTGACACCTAATTGTTGATATTTTTTAGTCACTGCTTCCAAATGCTGCTCACCAGTCTGATGCATCACGTTTGGGCGCTGATCGTCTGGCAATAAAGCTAAAGCCTCTGGGACCACCGCATTGAGTGCAGCAGCACCTAAACTCCCACCGACAACCAGTAAATGCAGTGGGCCCTGACGCGTTGCATAGCGCGACCTACAATCCCCAAGCACCTCAAAGCTCTCGCGAATCGGATTACCCACCCACTGGCCATGTTCGAGTGTGTGCGGAAACCCAGTCAGGACTCTGGCTGCAAATCGTGCTAACACTCGGTTTGCACTTCCAGCCACGGAGTTTGCCTCATGCAGCACTAAAGGCCGACCCATGAGGTAACTCACTAAGCCCCCTGGGAATGTGATGTAGCCACCCATACCCAACACCACACTTGGCTTCAAACGACGCAAAATTTTCCAGCTTTGCATCATGGCGCGCGCCAACCGAAATGGCATCAGTAACTTTGTGAGTATTCCCTTCCCCCGCAAGCCACCAAATTGAACGACCTCAAAAACAAATCCTTTTGCAGGTACCAGTCGATATTCCATACCGCTGGGGTTACCCATCCACGATACAGACCAACCCTGCCTACGCAGACACTCTGCAACGGCTAATCCTGGGAAAATATGCCCGCCAGTACCGCCAGCCATGACTAAGATGGAGCGCGCAGCACTGGTCATAGCTTGCCTCCGCGCATCAAGATCCGGTTTTCATAATCAATTTTTAATAAGACCGCAAAGGCAACCATATTCATCAGAATGGCTGAACCTCCATAACTCACGAGCGGCAAGGTCAACCCTTTGGTTGGCAAGAGGCCTAGGTTCACACCCATATTGATAAAGGCTTGCCAGCCGACCCAAATACCAATGCCCTTGGCGCATAGTCCCGCAAAACTTCGATCCAATTGCAATGCAGTACGACCAATCAGAAATGCCCGACGTATGATCCAGTAAAAAAGCAAAATCACCACAAATACACCCACAAAACCGAGTTCTTCACCAATCACTGCCAAGATGAAGTCGGTGTGCGCTTCAGGTAAGTAATGCAGCTTCTCAACACTCCCACCCAAACCAACACCAAACCATTCACCACGCCCAAAGGCCATCAACGAGTGAACCAACTGATAACCCTTACGAGCAGCATGCTCAGCTTGCCAAGGGTCTAAGAATGCAAAGATACGCTGCCGTCTAAACTCGGATAAGGCGATCACGGTCGCTACGATCACCACACCCACGATCGTTAAGCCAGCAAATAATTTGGCATTGATACCGCCCAAAAACAAAATACCCATGGCAATAATCGCGATCACCATGAAAGCCCCCATATCGGGTTCAAGCATCAGTAAAAGGCCAACTAAAGCGACGGCAAGGCCCATGGGTACAAAACCCTTCACAAATGAATGCAAATATTCTTGGCGTTTGACGGTGTAACTAGCTGCAAAAATAATGACAGCGAATTTCATCAGCTCGGATGGTTGGAAATTCATTACCCCTAAAGAAATCCAACGCCGTGCACCATTCACACCCTTTCCAATTCCAGGAATCAAAACAGCAATTAAGAGCAAAATCGTGAACGCAAAAATATATGGGGCCAACTTATCCCAGGTTTTCACCGGAATCTTAAAGACCCAAAAACCAACAAACACTGCGATCCCGAGCGAAATCAAATGCCGAATCAAAAAGTGATTACTGCTGTAGTTGGCATATTTGGGGCCATCAGCCAAGGTAATCGAAGCGGAATAAACCATGACAAGACCGATTAGACTCAACGACAATACTGCCCAGACTAATAATTGGTCATACTCCATCATGCGTGAGCGCGTTTGCTCAACACCGGACACTGCATCCCGGAGCCCCGAACGAAATCCGTCAAAGCCCTCGCGCGAGATATTCCAAAAGCGGTTCTGACGAATATTCATACCGATGCCCTCAAGTGTTCATTGGGGTTATCGCTCCATTGATTCGCCAGATCATGGACGGCTGCTACAAATACATCTGCACGGTGTTGATAGTTTTTAAACATGTCAAAGCTGGCACATGCTGGAGATAACAAAACAAGGTCACCAGCTGCTGCAAGTTGAGCCGCCGACTGAACAGCCGACTCTAAATCCTTCGCTTCAATCGCTTGCACAATGCCTTGGCTAATTGCGTTTGAACACTCTGCCTCAATGGCTGGGCCATCACGGCCTATCAGGATGAGGCCTTTTACAAATCGCTCAATGGGTTCGGATAGTGGAGCAAAGTCCTGACCTTTTCCGTCACCGCCTGCAATGAGCCATATATTCTTTTGACCAGAGGCCGCCCCTAAGCCCATCAATGCAGCAACGGTTGCGCCCACATTGGTGCCCTTGCTATCGTCAATGTATTCCACATCCCGAATCACGGCAACGGTTTGAACCCGATGCGGCTCCCCCTGGTACTCACGCAAGCCATGTAGAAGTAAGCCAATGCCTAAGCCTGCAGCGCGGGCAAGCGCAAGTGCGGCAAGCGCGTTGAGCGCATTATGTCGCCCTCTAATCCGTAGAGCATCCGCCGGAATTAATCGCTTGACTCGCAAGGTATCTGCTTGTTCATACGCATTATTTTTCTTTCGTCGGCGCTTGATAAATCCCTCTTGCGCCTCCTCCTGCTCCATCGCTTGAGTGGCTTCATCGGGTTCTGCCCAAACCAACCAATCTATTCCGCCACCATTTAGATCACGCTCAATGCCAAATGAGTCGCTCTCGATTGGCGCGTCACTTCCGAAAGAGATGATCTTATGATCGACTGCATTACCAAATACTTCATTCACTAATAAATCATCTCGATTTAAAACTAAGACTGAATCTCTTCCTAAAATACGAGCCTTCGCAGCGGCATAGGACTTCATATCGCCATGCCAATCTAAATGATCTTGTGAGAGATTAAGAATGGTTGCGGCCGTCGGATTGAGTGTATGGGTAAAGTGCAACTGAAAACTCGATAACTCCAATACCCAAATTTGAGGTAAATCCTCAAAACTCTTGGTCTCATTTAATACGATGCTCAATTTTTCAAGAGCGGCTGGACTAATATTGCCAGCCAAAGCAACATGGCGACCGGCTCGCTCACAAATTTGTGCGGTTAACGCGCTTGTCGTGGTCTTGCCATTGGTACCAGTAATCGCCAGCATATTGGGCCGATACTTCGTGCCAGCCTCTAAAGCCATTCTGTTTAAGGCAGCGAGTGCGCGAGCAAAAAATTCGATTTCGCTCCAGACAGGGATCTTGCGCTCCTCGCAGATGGCTAGAAATGATTTGGCTGGTTCCTGGAGTGGCGATAAGCCAGGGCTAATTCCCAAAATATCAACTTGCTCGAGCAAACCATTCCAATCACTTGCTTCGGGGGTAAAGGACTTAAGTCCTAAGGCCTCAAGCTCACTTAGCCAACTATGTTGCTGTGGATTGAGCATCGAGAGAGAGCGCGTATCGGCAAGCTGTACTTGAGCACCCTGGCTTAAGCACCACTTCGCCATGGCATAGCCAGATTCACCTAAACCCACAATGAGGATTTGCGGTGAAGTTAGCTCAGCGAACTCATCGCTGTGACTGGAACTAAATGGGTGAATTAAGCGCTGGTTCATCGTATTGATCGTTTCTCACCGTAACTTAAGGCTCGATAAGCCAACGAGTACTAACAAAATCGTAATGATCCAAAAACGCACGACCACTTGGGTCTCGCGCCATCCGCCAAGCTCAAAATGGTGATGCAAAGGCGCCATCCGGAAAATACGTCGGCCTTCCCCATAATATTTTTTGGTGAACTTAAACCAAAGAACTTGCATCATCACGGAGACCGTTTCAGCAACGAATATC
>JBEDHB010000127.1:0-4323 GCA_041174325.1 Pseudomonadota bacterium | reverse complement strand
CAGTTTCAAGCGACTACTAATACTAATCAACCGCCTATCTCCTGTGTTGCCGGAGGAAACGCTGGTCTAGCTTTTTGTTACTCCCAATTCAGCGCACCACCGGTTTGATACTCAATTACTCTAGTCTCAAAAAAGTTTCTCTCTTTTTTCAGATCTATCATTTCTGACATCCATGGGAATGGATTCTCTTCATTTGGATACATCGCGTCAAGTCCTATTTGCATGCAACGACGATTACAGATGAAGCGAAGGTAACTTTTGAACATCGGGGCATTGAGTCCAAGCACCCCTCTTGGCATCGTATCCTCGGCATAGCGATACTCTAATTCAACCGCTTTTTCAAAGATGCTCCGAATCTCCTCTTTGAACGCAGAAGTCCATAACTGCGGGTTCTCCAGCTTGATTTGGTTGATCAAATCAATCCCAAAATTGCAATGCATCGACTCATCACGCAAGATGTATTGATACTGCTCCGCAGCGCCCATCATTTTGTTTTGACGACCCATCGCTAGGATTTGCGTAAAACCAACATAAAAGAACAAACCTTCCATTACGCAAGCAAAAACAATCAGTGAGCGCAATAATTTTTGATCGTTTTCCAGGGTTCCGGTCTTAAAGGCCGGATCAGTCAACACATCAATGAATGGGATTAAGAACTCATCTTTATCCCGAATCGATGGAACCTCATGGTAAGCATTGAAGATTTCGGCCTGATCCAGACCCAAAGACTCAACAATGTATTGGTAGGCATGGGTATGAATAGCCTCTTCAAAAGCCTGGCGCAAGAGATACTGACGGCACTCAGGGGCGGTAATCTGGCGATAAGTTCCCAATACGATGTTGTTCGCTGCCAAGGAATCGGCGGTCACAAAGAAGCCTAAGTTACGCTTAATAATGCGCCGCTCATCTTCGGTAAGGCCATTGGGGTCTTTCCAGAGCGCGATATCACGATTCATATTGATTTCTTGGGGCATCCAATGATTTGCGCAGCCAGCCAAATACTTTTCCCAAGCCCACTTGTACTTGAAGGGAACCAGCTGATTGACATCGGTTGTGCCATTAATCACCCGCTTATCGGCGACGTTCACGCGACGCTCAATTGCATCAGCTGCTGGTTTTGGAGCTGCTTGCACCGGAGGAGCAACAGCAACCTGATCAGCCACAGGAGCAACCTGCACCGACGGAACCGTCATTGGTGAGGGTGGTGGCATAAAGCCTGCTTTAGCAAGTGCTGGAGCCACTTCTTCATCCCAGTTCAACATACTCTTCTCCTAGTTCATACTTGTTCTATTGTTTTAATCAGGCTTATTGGCAAGCTTCGCATTCCTCAAATCCTGGATCACCAGGACGCATCGTGCAAACTGGGCCATCCGCTGCAACTGCTCCTGCGGCGCTGCCTACCCCGCTAGAAACCGCATTGAGTTGGCCAGTAGCGACGGTTGATTTCTCAACATGGGTTGCTGCCATGGTCCGCAGGTAATAGGTTGTTTTCAAACCCCGAATCCAAGCCAACTTATACGTGTCGTCCAATTTCTTGCCCGATGCACCGGCCATATAAATATTGAGTGACTGCGCCTGATCGATCCATTTCTGACGGCGTGAGGCAGCCTCAACTAGCCAGCTTGGCTCAACCTCGAAAGCGGTGGCATATAGATCACGCAAATCTTGAGGAACGCGGTCGATTTTGGACAGGGTGCCATCAAAATATTTCAAATCAGCAATCATGACCTCATCCCACAGCCCGCGATCTTTTAAATCGCGCACCAAGTAGTCATTTACCACGGTGAACTCGCCAGAAAGATTGGATTTCACAAACAAATTCTGGAAGGTGGGCTCGATACAGGCCGAGACACCAATAATGTTCGAGATGGTTGCAGTTGGAGCAATTGCGACGCAATTGGAGTTGCGCATTCCATAATGCTTAATCTGGGCACGTAAAGCATTCCAATCCATGGTGCTGGACTGGTCCACTTCCACGTAGCCACCGCGCTCCTCCTCAAGCATCTTGAGGGTATCTTGAGGCAGAATGCCACGATCCCACAATGAGCCTTGATAGCTGCTATAGGTACCGCGCTCTTTAGCAAGCTCACTCGATGCTTGATACGCATAGTAGCAAACCGCCTCCATCGATATATCGGCAAATTTGACCGCTGCCTCACTGGCATATGGAATGCGTTGCATGTGCAAGCAATCTTGGAAGCCCATAATCCCAAGACCGACTGGGCGGTGCTTCATATTGGAGTTACGAGCCTTAGCAACCGCATAGTAATTGATATCAATCACGTTATCGAGCATACGCATCGCGGTCTGGATGGTCTTCTTGAGCTTAGCGTGATCGAGCACCATCTGACCGTTGGCATCGGTGGTCATATGGGCCGTAAGATTCACCGAACCTAAATTACAAACAGCGATCTCGCTCTCATTGGTGTTGAGAGTAATCTCAGTGCACAAATTGGATGAATGCACCACGCCCACATGCTGCTGAGGGCTGCGAATATTGCAAGGATCTTTGTAGGTAATCCAAGGATGGCCGGTCTCAAACAACATCGCTAACATCTTGCGCCACAACTGAACTGCAGGAATCTTCTTTGATGGCTTGATTTCTCCGGCCTCAGCACGCTTTTCATAGGCAATATAGGCCTGTTCAAAGGCTTTGCCATACTTATCGTGTAAATCGGGGGTACTTGATGGAGAAAATAGAGTCCACTCACCGTTTTCCACGACCCGCTTCATAAACAAATCAGGAATCCAATTGGAGGTGTTCATGTCGTGGGTACGGCGGCGATCGTCGCCCGTATTCTTGCGAAGCTCCAAGAACTCCTCAATATCGAGATGCCAGGTCTCCAAATAAGCGCAGACCGCTCCTTTACGCTTACCACCCTGATTAACAGCTACCGCAGTATCATTCACAACCTTTAGGAAGGGAACAACCCCCTGGGACTTGCCGTTGGTACCCTTAATATGGCTACCCAAGGCGCGCACATTGGTCCAGTCATTTCCCAAACCACCGGCAAACTTGGATAACAAGGCATTCTCTTTCAAGGCCTCATAAATACCGTCCAAATCATCATCCACCGTGGTGAGGTAGCAGCTCGATAGCTGCGAGCGCAAGGTCGCTGAATTAAACAGGGTTGGGGTGCTCGACATGAAGTCAAAGGTCGAAAGAACCTCATAAAACTCAATCGCACGGCGCTCACGCTCTGGCTCATTTAAGGCCAAACCCATTGCTACGCGCATGAAAAATGCCTGGGGCATTTCAATCCGATGGTCTTCAATGTGCAAGAAATAACGATCGTAGAGAGTCTGGAGGCCTAAATAATTAAATTGCAAATCCCGATCGGCATTGAGAGCGGCCGAGATTCTGCTCAGATCAAACTCTAAAAGGCGGGGGTCTAATAGTTCCGCCTCAATACCCTTACGAATAAATTGAGGGAAATAGTTCGGGTACTCAGACTGCATGTCGCCTTGCAAGACCTCACGCCCCAGAATTTCTTTACGAATCACATGCATTAATATGCGAGCGGTCACCTGGCTGTAAGCAGGATCTTTCTCAATCAGGGTACGCGATGCCAAAATAGCCGAGTCATATACCTGCGCCATGGGGACACCGTCATAGAGATTCTTGATGGTCTCGGTCATGATGGGGCTGGCATCGATATGGTTACCCAATCCTTCGCAGGCCGCCTCAATCACGCTACGCAAAGCAGCGACGTTCAGCGGCTTGGTCACGCCGTTGTCGTTCACTTGAACAGAAGGTAAGCTGGGGTCAGCGACTTGCTCTTGAGCCGCGCTTTGCTGTGCAGCGCGTTCCTGGTTGCGCTTTTCGCGATAAAGAACGTAAGCGCGAGCAACGTTATGCTCCCCACTTCGCATCAGGGCCAACTCAACTTGATCCTGAATATCTTCAATATGAAAGGTTCCGCCGTTCGGACGGCTACGCAACAGTGCGCGGACAACATTTTGGGTCAATTGCTCAACCTGCTCACGAATCCGCGCCGAAGCTGCGCCCTGGCCGCCGTTTACCGCCAAAAAGGCTTTGGTCACAGCAATTGCAATTTTGGAGGGCTCAAAAGCGACCACCGAACCATTGCGACGAATGATTTTGTAGTCTGAAAGCTGGGTGGTTTGAGCAAGACCTACGCCACCGGCCACATAGTTAGCGGATGGGGTTTGGGTCAAATTACCTACGGGGCTAACGCCTCCATGACTCATGGTACCTGCTTGGCCAGCTGCTTGAGGATCGGCGAAGGTCATATTGCTCCTGCTATATATATGTATTTATTGGAAAAAAGACAAATTTGTAACAAAAACACTAGATGTAGT
>JBEDHB010000126.1:0-4373 GCA_041174325.1 Pseudomonadota bacterium | reverse complement strand
TGCAGGTCTTGCATAGGCCAAAGGTCGAACTGACGGCTGAATCGTTTGCACCTGACCTGCCAAGTTCACAAAACTTCCAATGGTCTCGGTAAAGGGGGTAATGGGCAGAATCACATCGGCCAACTCGAGCAAATCGGGGCTCGTGTAGGCACTCATCGCAATCACGGTATCGGCACCCTGCAACGCAGCTCGCGTTTGCTGTGGATTGGGTAGATCCTGGAGTGGCTCGACGTGCAACATCACATAGGCGCGAGCCTGACTTTGCAAGACGGTATCGATACTGCCTTGATTGCCCTGCGTTGCTCCAACTAGCTGTGCCCCAACCGAATTTCCACCCTCGCACAAGAATCCAAAGGCGCACCCCGAATGCTTAGCAATAAACTCTGCGAGAACGTGTAAATCAGAGGCATTGGGATGAGCAATCGCCAATGATCCAAGGAAAATCGCCTGTGGCTCAGGGCTCTCAAGTTTGGTGTTACTGAGCAACTGATCCGCAATCACCTGGGCTTCAGGTGATACGCTCTTCACGGTAAGGCCAGTTGGTGACTGAACAGATTTTGCTTGCGCGATCGCTTGGGCAATTTGCCCCAATTGATCAACCCACTGACTGGGCTTCGATTTGAGATGAGCCGCGATCGGCATGAGCCAATCGTTACCGCCTGCATCGAGTCGATAGACCTTAAGGCCCTGCTTGGTTGCGGAACGCATCCGAGCGGCGATCAGCGGCAAGTCTTTGCGCAAATGGCTACCAATCACCAAAACCCGTTTGAGTTCACTCAACTTGTCAATTGGCATACCCAACCAAGGTAGCGCCGGGACTCCTCGCGTATCCGTTTGGCGCAAACGCGTCTCAATTTGCTGGCTTCCTAACCCACGCATCACTTTCTGCAGAAGGTAAAGCTCTTCAGCGCTTGCAATAGGGTGAGCCAGTGCAGCTAATGCTTGGCTACCGTGCTGCTTCTGAATGTCACTCAATGAGTGCACTACATAATCTAAGGCGGACTGCCAATCGGTCTCTAACCACTGCCCATTTTGCTTCACCATGGGTGTAGTTAAACGATCAGGGCTATTTAAGCCTTCGTAAGCAAAGCGGTCGCGGTCACTAATCCAACACTCATTAATAGCCTCGTTCTCGAGCGCCACAACCCGCATCACATGATTCGCCTTCGTTTGTACGGTAGTGTTGGCGCCGACGGCATCATGCGGACTGATTGAGCGCTTACGCACCAACTCCCAGGTGCGCGCGGCATACCGAAATGGCTTGCTGGTTAAGGCGCCCACAGGACAGATGTCGATCATATTGCCCGAGAGCTCAGAGTCAACCGTTTGCCCCACAAAGGTCGTGATCTCCGAATGCTCACCGCGGTTGATCATGCCTAACTCCATCACACCAGCAACCTCTTGCCCAAAGCGAACGCAGCGGGTGCAGTGAATGCAGCGCGACATCTCTTCCATGGAAATAAGTGGCCCGACATTTTTATGGAAGACAACGCGCTTCTCTTCTTTATAGCGAGAACTGGATTTACCGTAACCAACCGCTAAATCTTGTAACTGGCATTCGCCACCCTGATCGCAAATCGGGCAATCCAAGGGATGGTTAATCAATAAGAACTCCATCACCGACTTTTGAGCCTCAACGGCTTTAGCGGAATGAGTAAACACCTTCATACCCGCCATCACGGGGGTAGCACATGCTGGTAGCGGTTTAGGTGCTTTCTCAACCTCAACCAAACACATCCTGCAGTTCGCCGCAATACTGAGTTTCTTGTGATAACAAAAATGAGGAACGTAGGTACCCAGCTTATTGGTGGCATGCATCACCATCGAGCCCTGCGGTACCTCAACGGGCTTACCGTCGACATGGATCTCAATCATGTTCACCGTGCTCATGATTAGGCAGCCTTTGCAAATGATGAAACCATGCAATGCTTGTGCTCGACATGGTAGGCAAACTCATCCATATAGTGCTTGAGCATACCTTGCACCGGCATCGCCGCAGCATCACCCAAGGCGCAGATGGTCCGCCCTTGAATATTTCCGGCAACGTCTTTGAGAAGGTCTAAATCCTCTGGGCGACCTTGACCGTGTTCAATGCGATTAACGATGCGCCAAAGCCATCCAGTCCCCTCACGGCATGGGGTGCATTGGCCACACGACTCTTCATGATAGAAATACGAGAGGCGCAAGAGTGAGCGCACCATACAGCGGGTCTCGTCCATCACGATCACCGCTCCAGAACCAAGCATCGATCCAGCCTTAGAGATCGCGTCGTAATCCATTGTGATGTCCATCATGATCTTGCTAGGCAAGACCGGTGCTGATGATCCACCAGGGATCACGGCTTTGAGCTGTTTGCCATTGCGCATTCCACCGGCAAGTTTCAATAACTCTGCAAATGGCGTACCGAGTGGAACTTCATAGTTACCTGGGTAAGTGACGTCTCCCGATACTGAGAATATCTTGGTGCCACCATTATTGGGCTTACCTAACTTGAGATAGGCCTCCGCACCAATGGCCAGAATAAATGGCACGGCTGCAAAAGTCTCGGTATTGTTAATGGTTGTTGGTTTGCCATATAGACCAAAGTTAGCGGGGAATGGCGGCTTAAAGCGGGGCTGTCCTTTTTTACCTTCAAGTGACTCCAAGAGCGCAGTCTCTTCTCCGCAAATGTAGGCACCAAAACCTGGAGCAGCATGCAACTGAAAACTAAACTCGGTTCCTAAAATCTTCTGTCCGAGGTAACCGGCAGCGCGCGCTTCCTCAAGAGCCTCTTCAAAGCGCTCGTAGACTTCCCAGATCTCGCCATGAATGTAGTTATATCCGGTTGAGATCCCCATGGCGTAGGCGCCAATGATCATGCCTTCGATCAGTGCATGGGGGTTATACCGCATGATGTCGCGATCTTTAAATGTACCGGGCTCACCCTCGTCGCTATTGCACACCAAATATTTATTACCGCTGTAGTTCTTGGGCATGAAGCTCCACTTCAAGCCCGTTGGGAACCCAGCACCACCACGGCCACGAAGCGACGATGCTTTGACTTCAGCGATCACGGCATCCGGGGTAATGTTCTCGGTCAGAATCCGTCGTAGCTGTTGATAACCGCCGCGCGCCTCATAGTCTTTGAGATGCCAGTTCTTTCCATCAAGGCCAGCCAAGATTAAGGGCTTAATGTGGCGACTATGCAAACTGGTCATACGCTCCCCCGTTTTGCTTCAGTATTCAACTCATCCAATAAGGCATCGATCTTTTCTTGGGTCATAAAACTACACATACGGTGGTTGTTCACCAACATCACGGGTGAGTCGCCACAGGCGCCCATGCACTCGCCCTCTTTTAAGGTGAAGGTTCCACAGGGTGTGGTCTCATTGAAATTAATTCCCAGTTTTTTCTTGAGATAGTCAGCCGCCTCTTCGCCATGCGATAGTTGACAAGGCAAATTAGTGCACACCACGAGTTTGAATTTACCAATTGGCTTGGTCTCATACATGTTGTAGAAGGTTGCCACCTCCTCGACCGCAATCTTGGGCATCTCCAGAATTTGTGCAACCTCGGCAATAATCTCTGGGGAGACCCAACCATGCTCTTCTTGTGCGGCAATTAGACATGCCATCACCGCCGATTGTTTTTGCTCAGGCGGGTACTTCGCAATATTGCGATCCATCTGGGCGCGGGTCTTAGCAGAAAAAAGTGATTGGGCTGTCATCATGATTTATCGATCGATCTCGCCAAACACAATGTCTTGGGTCCCAATGATGGTGACCGCATCGGCAATCATATGACCCCGTGACATCTCATCCATAGCAGCTAGGTGGGCAAAACCAGGAGCCCGAATCTTTAAGCGATAGGGTTTATTGGCACCATCTGAAATGGCGTAGATACCAAACTCGCCTTTGGGATGCTCTACCGCTGCATATGCCTCACCGGCAGGCACATGAATCCCTTCGGTAAAGAGCTTGAAATGATGGATCAACTCTTCCATATTGGTTTTCATATCAACGCGCTTTGGTGGGGCTACTTTGTGGTTATCACTCATTACTGGGCCTGGATTGGCACGCAACCACTTCACACACTGCTGAATAATGCGATTGGATTGACGCATCTCTTCCATGCGCACTAAATACCGATCGTAGCTATCGCCATTCACTCCCACTGGGATATCAAAATCCATTTGGTCATAGACCTCATAGGGCTGCTTCTTGCGCAAGTCCCAAGCAAAACCAGAGCCACGCAACATCGGGCCAGTGAAGCCCATTTGCAGTGCTCGCTCAGGTGAGACCACACCAATGCCCACTAAGCGCTGCTTCCAAATGCGGTTATCAGTTAACAAATTGTTGTACTCATCCACATTTGCTGGGAAGCGATTACTAAAG
>JBEDHB010000125.1:0-4376 GCA_041174325.1 Pseudomonadota bacterium | reverse complement strand
AATAAATCCCTGATAAATAATTGTGCCTTTCTCAAAATTATGTTGTATAGTATCTATTAATCAAAAGATTAATTAAGGTATTTTTAGTATTTGCTGTTCACTATAAAAGTAGTTGTATTTTTAATAAAACATTGTTGAGACAAAAAACTGAGGATTGAATGTTAAGTGATATTGAAATTGCTCAAAAAGCAAGCATGAAAAAAATTGTCGAGATTGCAAAAGATCGACTTGGTATTCCTGAGGAAGAGTTAATTCCTTATGGCCACTTCAAGGCTAAAGTATCCCTGTCTTACTTGGACAGTATTAAGAACCGTAAAGACGGAAAATTAATTCTAGTTACGGCAATTAGTCCAACGCCGGCGGGTGAGGGTAAGACAACCACTACCGTGGGTTTGGGTGATGGACTAAATCATATTGGCAAGAAGGCCATGATTTGCTTGAGAGAGCCTTCCCTTGGGCCGGTGTTTGGCGTTAAGGGTGGAGCTGCTGGCGGTGGCTTTGCTCAGATTGTGCCGATGGAAGATATCAATCTTCACTTCACAGGGGATTTCACCGCGATTGCTTTGGCTAACAACTTATTGGCAGCTTTAATTGATAACCATATTTATCATGGCAACCAACTGGCTATTGACGTGCGTCGGATTCAGTGGAAGCGCGTGGTTGATATGAACGATCGCGCTTTACGCCAAATTAATGTTGGTTTGGGTGGACCGGGCAATGGCTACCCACGTGAAGACGGATTTGATATTGTGGTTGCATCCGAGATCATGGCGATTTTCTGCCTAGCCAATTCAATTGAAGATCTAAAAAAACGGCTTGGCGAAATCGTGGTTGGCTACACTCGTGAACTAAAGCCTGTCCTTGCCAAGCAGTTAAACGCGCAAGGTGCAATGACAGTTCTTCTGAAGGACGCTTTAGCTCCCAACTTAGTACAAACCTTAGAAAACAATCCCGCTTTTGTGCATGGCGGCCCATTCGCCAATATTGCCCATGGCTGCAATTCAGTAATCGCCACCCAGGCGGCACTCAAGTTGGCAGATTATGTGGTGACCGAAGCGGGCTTTGGTGCCGATTTAGGGGCTGAGAAATTTATTGACATTAAGTGCCGTAAATCAGGACTACGCCCTTCAGCTGCAGTCATTGTGGTAACAGTGCGTGCAATGAAATACCATGGCGGTGCTGACTTAACATCGCTAACTACCGAAAACCTTGATGCACTCGACAAGGGATTGGTTAATTTAGAGCGTCACGTTGAGAACATCACAAAGGTTTATAACTTGCCATGTGTTGTTTCCATCAACAAATTCTTAAGCGACACGCCCGCCGAAATTGAAATGATCCGCACTCGGATGGAGAAATTGGGTGTCAAGATCGTGCTAGCTTCCCATTGGGCAGATGGCGGAAAGGGTGCCTCAGAGTTAGCCAAAATCGTTGTTGATTTATGTGAGACCCAGGACAAAAAAATGCAATTTGTCTACGAGGACTCCGATACACTTTGGGACAAAATCAATAAGATTGCGAAAAAGGTATATCGTGCCAGTGAAGTTACTGCCGACTCAAAAATTCGGGCACAGATTCAAACCCTGCAGGAGCAAGGTTATGGCGATTACCCAGTATGTGTAGCCAAAACACAAAGTTCATTTTCAACCGATCCAAAACTGCGTGGCGCGCCAGAGAATCATGTGATTACAATTCGTGAAGTTCGCCTTGCAGCAGGAGCTCAATTTATCGTCATGATTTGTGGTGACATTATGACAATGCCTGGACTTCCAAAAGTTCCATCGGCTGATAAGATTGATTTTGTTGACGGTAAAGTTGTAGGTTTATTTTAATTTTATTAATTACAAAGGAGAAGCAAATGGCTAAGACTGCTAAGGAATGGATTAAAACCCCCCCATTTCCAACAAGTCATTTTGTGGATAGTCGCATTTATACCGATGAGACTTTGTTCAAAGAAGAGCAAGAAAAGATTTTCAACAAAAGTTGGATCATTGCTTGCCATGAGAGTGAATTACCTGGCGCCTATGATTACCGGACCTTCTCTCATCCTGGTGGAGCACCATTGATTGTTGTTAAGGGTGAGGATTTAAAAATCCGTACCTTCTATAACATCTGCCCACATCGTGGCAACACACTTTTGTATGATCCAGTTGGCAATGCCAAGCGCATTACTTGCATATTCCATGCTTGGATGTTTGATACCCAGGGAAATTGCGTTGAAATTTCTCGAGGTAAGCAAGGCTATCAAGATCGTTACACCTGCGAGAACGCATCACTTAGAGAGGTGCGGACAGAGATAGGCTATGGTGGTTTCGTTTGGGTGAACGTTGATGACAATGCGTGCTCATTGAAGGAATACATTGGTGATTCGATGAGTATGCTCGACGAGCAACTTTCGATGCCTCTCGAAGTTTTCCACTATCACAAGGCTATCGTTGATACCAACTACAAACTTTGGCACGATACCAACAGTGAGTTCTATCACGATTACATGCATTACTTCAATCGTGCTACTGGAATGATGCAACCAGGTTACTTTGATCGTAAATATACGGGCTACCCCAATGGTCATGCTTCAGTTGGTTCGATGGAGATTAAATATGATGCCTATCAGGGAAGTAAGGCTCGCTCGGTTGGTTGGCCTGGCTTGGCTCCTGGCGGCTGGGTATTAATTGATATTTTCCCAGGTATGACCTTTAACTTGCGCACTTCGGTGTTGCGTATGGACACTGCCATCCCACTCGGACCGAATAAGCTAATTATTGAGTTCCGTGGTCTTGGACTCAAGAGCGATACTCCAGAGCAACGCGCTGAGCGTATTCGTGACCATAACTTTATTTGGGGACCCTTTGGCCGCAATCTTCACGAAGACCTTCTAGGTGTTTATGGACAGGGTAAGGCAATGCGTGAAGGTTCTGATAGCAAGTGGGTGATTCATGGTCGTGAAGAAAACTCAACGATTCATGATGAAGTTGGAATGCGTCACTTCTATGCAGAGTGGAGCAAGAAAATGAACCGCCCAGCCTTTAATCCGTTGGGAGATAACAAGCTGACTCAGGCTGCTTAATATAAAAAATAACAATGAGGGTTGAATAATAATGAGAGAACAGGTTGCTGAACTGATCTATAAGAGCTTTTTGACATTGGATGATTTGGATTTTGCTGGCTATATTAATTTGTGTCATTCCGATTTTAATTACAAGATCGGAGCTTATAGCCCAGAGATTCGAAAGCAAATGACTTGGCTTGAAGAATCTCGCGAATCCATGAAATTATTGTTTGAGAGTTTGCCTAAGCATAACAGCGATCACTCTCGTTTATCTCGATTGGGTAATGTATACCTCATGAACAAAGAGTCGAATGGGGATTGGTCGGTATTGACGTTCTTGCAGGTATTTCGTACCAGTTTAGACGGTGGTGCCTCGGAGTTATTTGCCATTGGAAAGATTAAGGACACCATTCGGGAGGCTGATGGTGGCCTTAAGTTACTCAATCGAGACATTCAGCTTGAGACTCGAATGTTTGGTTTTGGTCACCACATACCCTTCTAAAATTTCTGCCTGATTAGATTGGTCAAGTGATGAAGATAGAGATATCTGGGAAGGGTGCGAACCTTGAGTTTGAATGCCCTCCAGACGAACGAGTACTATATGCCGGGCTGAGTGCAAACCCTGAATTACCGTACGAATGTGCTACTGGCACTTGCGGTTCTTGCAAGGCAAAGTGCCTTAGTGGTAGCTTTGATTGGGCGTGGCCTGAAGCTCCGGCTCGAAAGACTTTGAAAGCTGACGATGAGCTTTTGTTATGTCAGTGCATTGCGAAATCTGATTTAAAACTTGAAGTCCGCTCCAAGCTCATCAAAAGTCATTTGCCATTCTCTTCAGCGAATTGGATAAATGGGCAAATCATTAATGCAGAAAATCTTGCGCCCGGTGTGATGTCTTTGCGTATCCGTCTTGCCAAGAGCATTCACTTTTTACCAGGCCAATTCATGGCGATTGAGTTCCCACAATTTAGCGGTGGACGTGCGTGGTCGATGACAAACTTTGTAGACGGTGATACCGATGAGGTTGACTTTGTAATCAAAATGAAACCCGGTGGTATTTTGTCGCAGCATTTATTTGATCCGAACGTATTTGCAAGCCTGACTGGAAGTTCTGTTCGTGCATTTGGTCCGGTCGGTAAAGCGGTCTTTGATCAGGAAAATCCGCGTGATCTCGTTTGCATTGCTGGCGGAACTGGCGTGGCTGGAATGATGTCGATATTGCAAGCCTTTCTAAAGAACTGTTCTCAAACAGGGCGGAAAGCTTCATTGTATTTTGGGGTCAGGACCCCAACGGACGCTTTCTTTATGAACGAGTTAACACAAATCGTGC
>JBEDHB010000124.1:0-4411 GCA_041174325.1 Pseudomonadota bacterium | reverse complement strand
CATCCCACGCCGAATATCATTCCCAACCACTAATTCATTATTGTAATTACTCAAGTGGGCGTAATAGGTTCGATAGTTCCCCGGATGGTCAATGATGATCAGTTTGCCGTACGCTCCGCTGTATCCAAGAAACGCCACTTTTCCATTGGCCACACTAAATACCGGTGTACCGGTTGGAGCTGCATAGTCAATCCCCATATGCGTTCGATAGCGTCGGTCTTTGCCTTGGGCTTGCGGATTATTGGGATTGGTTCGTGAGCGAATGGGAACTTGCCCAACGCCTCGCGAGATGCGTCGATAGCTTAGGGGGTTGGTCCAAAAACTACGTTCGATAGAATCGCCGTTGGCAGTAAAGAATGATCCCGGAATATCATCACGATCCAACCAAAACGCATCAGCTATCACTTGATTTGTTGCAGGGTTCAAAATCTCGACCGCCCAAATTTGTGCCCAGCGATCCCGGGTACCAAAATCAACGATGACGCGCACTTGCTTGGGACTATTCTCAAGCGAGGCAGAGTCATCGGGATAAAGTTGTTTCACAATTGAGTTAAGTTCCCAGGCAAGCTCAACGGGTAACTTATCCCCTAATCGTTGGGGGTCATAGAGAACCTCTTGCAACGGAATAAATAGCTCTGTCCAAAACTGCATTTGGTCAGCCAGGTTTTCCTCTTGAACTAAGAACCCCCCGAATCCTGAGGCAGTAAAAGTCAAAATCTGAGATTTCTCATTCCGGCTTGGCCCATTCATGATGCTAAGCGACTCAAGGCGACCGCGTTTTCCGAAAGCAACGACATAGGGGATGCATGGACCACTTGCGGAGTCGAAGAACCGCAAGGTTTGATTCTTAAAATATTCCAAGAATTCGGGATCATTGATTCCGATGCGACTGGGAAGATTATTCTCTCGAAAGCCTCGTCTCATGCAGCCACGTTGTACCTGAAAATCGGGTACCGCATCAAATTGACTGTACTCCTCGGTGCCAGGATCAGTCAGCTGTTGGTTTTGCTCTGTAGCCGATTTGCTCTGCAAGCCTGAGCCACCACTAACTGCTTTACCTTGCGTTCGTTGATTAACCTGAATTCCCTTTTGGGGGGCAGCCACTTTTTTATTAGTTGGATTCGATTTGGTATTTTGGTTTGATTGCGACAGTGCGAGCTGACTACACATCATGAGACCAATTACAAAACATACTTTGCTCCAAAGAGCCAAAGATCCAAAATTTAATCGAGAGGTATGGGTTTGATGCACACCCCAATTATCCAATATCAAGAAGAGCGCCTGACGCATTTATGCCGTAGTGCAACAATTTTGCATCCAGAAACTAGGTATGATCAGCCATTAACCTTGAGGGAGCGGTAATCGATGCACGCCGTGATTGTTCGTTTGATGACCGCTGCCTGTGTATTCACCACGCCCCTCTCACAGGCATGGGCTAAGAGTTGTTCCGAACAGCTTGCCCCTCAAAGTACCGCTCGCCCACAATCCAAGCCTGTAAGCTATGACGATTGTGTTAAGCAAGCTCGAATGGAATGCGAGCGGACCGCACGTGATCGTAAATTGATCGACGTTGCCAAAGAGAGTTTTATGAAACGCTGTCTCGCTGAATCCATCGGTAAATAATCGCTACAATTCTTTCCATTGATTGGTTAGCAAAAAAGAGGAAAAAATGCCGATTATTGAATCCGTTCAAGTGGCCAGCGTGCCAATTCCCTTAGATGTTGTGACATCGTTTGCAACTCGGACCGTGAGTGAGCGTCATTACTGCATCGTCAAGGTGCGAAGTAAAGATGGTCATGAGGGGATTGGCTTCTGCTATGTAGGGTCTGCCGCAGGCAGTATCGCTAAAGTGGCCGTTGAGCAATTATTGGCCCCTAAATTGATTGGACAGAATAGCCATCGCAGCGAAGGTCTGTGGTCTGACATGTATGCCGAATCGATTTTGCAGGGTCGCTCAGGTGCGGTGATGCGTGGCATCTCGATTTTGGATACGGCCATTTGGGATCTCAATGCGCGATCTGTTGGTTTACCTCTACATCAATATCTTGGATGCGTCGTGGATGATCGTGTTCCTGCTTATGCCAGTGGCGGCTATTACCTCGAAGGTAAAACTCCAGCCAAATTAGGTAAGGAGATGGAATCGTTTGTGAAGCTTGGCTTTAAGGCGGTGAAGATGAAAGTTGGTCGTCTATCACCTCGTGAGGAGGAGGCCCGAGTCAAAGCAGCCCGCAGTGCGGTCGGTGACGATGTTCTTTTGACACTTGATGCCAATAACGCCTGGCGTGATTTGCCAACCGCGATGGAGTACGTGCGCCGCTTTGAGAAATACAACCCCTACTGGCTAGAGGAGCCGTTTTCTCCCGATGCCATCGATTTGCATGCCCGCTTGGCAAAAAATACGTCTATTACGATTGCCACTGGTGAGATTGAGGTAGGCCGTTGGCGCTTTCGTGAGCTCGTCGATACTGGCGGCGCAACTATCCTGCAGGCGGATGCAGCAGTATGTGGTGGCATTAGCGAATTCAGACGAATTGCTGCGTATGCGGATTCCAAAGGGATTGCGGTTTGCCCCCATTGGTTCCATGATCTGCATGCGCCCTTGGTGGCGGCAACACCGAACGCCCGATTCGTGGAGTTCTTCCCGGACAATCAGGTCTTAAACTTCAGACGCCTGATTAATAAACAGTTGGCATTTAAGAATGGTGACCTGATCTTGCATAAAACACCAGGTTTGGGATTTGAGTTTGATGAGGCAGCGGTCAAAAAATACGCCGGCAAATCAGCTTGGACGACGATTAAAAAATAGTACGAAACCAATCATAAAAAAGCCGCTTGATGAAAGCGGCTTTCTACGTAAGAAGAACTAGGCACTATGTTTAGGCTTCGCCTTAAAGTACTTAATGAACTGCAGGATGAGCACTAAGCCAAATCCAGCAAAGCCGATCATATCGGCGGTTGGTGAGGTATAGGCTAGTGCGACACCAGAAACAATCATCAAGGTACGCTCAAGGAGATTGGTCTTTTCAATAAACCAGCCTTGTAGACCGCCTGCCAGAGCCACAATTCCGACGATAGCCGTAAGTGTCGACCAGAAAATTTCCATCCAATTTGCTTGAGCGAGCGCTGTCGTCGAGCCCATCAGCAACAAACTAACCCCCGATTTGTCGAGCACGAACATAAACGGCACTAAAATCGCAGGCGCCACGTATTTCCAGCTTTGTAAGGTTGTTTTATACGGGTTGCCCTTACAAATCGCTGCAGCCGCAAAGGGCGATAGGGCGGTCGGTGGCGAAACCTCCGATAACACCGCGTAGTAAAAGATAAACATATGCGCTGCAAACGCCGGCACTCCCAGATTGATGAGAGCAGGCGCCGCAATCACAGCACAAATAATGTACGACGCCGTGACTGGGACAGCAAGACCCACAATCCAGACTATGAAGGCAGTAAAAATAGCGGTTAGTAGTAAAGAACCGCCGGCATACTGAATCACAATCGAGCTGAACTTCAAGCCTAAACCAGTTAATACCACGGTACCCACAATCAGACCTGCACCCGCGCAAGTTGCCGCAATGGCTAAAACACCGGTGGAGCCTGAGGCGAGTGCCTTCGTAAAATTAGATTCATAAAGCCCTTTGAGGATGGGTTGCTTACCCATAAACCACTCATAGGGGATGATGGCAGTGTCTCTACGCAGCATACTGGTTAACGCAGAAATAATCGTTGCCCACAACACAGCCATGACGGGTGTGAAGCCCATCATCATGAATAAAACAATCGAAATCAGCGAGAAGAAATGGAACCAGTATTTTTTACTCAAAGACCAGGCACTCTCAACCGCCTCAAAATGCATTGCTTTCATGCCATATTTACGAACATCGATTTCCACCATCGTGAAGAGTCCGAGATAAAACAAAATGGTCGGAATGATCGACATCAATAGAACATCTAAATACGAGATTTTCAAAAAGTCAGCAATTAAGAAGGCTGCTGCACCCAATACTGGTGGAGAAATAATCGCCCCTAAGCCGCCCGCCGCCAACAGACCGCCCGCCGCATTTTTCTCGTAACCGACTTTGTCAAGCATGGGTGCCGCTACCGAGCCAACGGTTACGGTAGTGGCCACACCAGAGCCAGAGGGGCCGCCTAGTAAAAATGACGACAAAACAATGGTGCGTCCTACACCGGATGATTTGCCGCCCATGGCAGCAAACGAGAAGTCAATAAAGAACTTACCGGCACCCGTAAATTGCAGGAATGCCCCAAAGATCGTAAACAGAATAATCAGTGTGGCGGATACATCAACGGCAGTGCCATAGATACCCTCAAGGGTCATGTACATAAACCCAACCAAACGATCAACTGAGTAGCCTTTATGGGTCCATGGGGCTGGAAGTAAGTCTCCAAAGAG
>JBEDHB010000123.1:0-4415 GCA_041174325.1 Pseudomonadota bacterium | reverse complement strand
AAATTACAAAGATGGTTTAGCCATTACAGGTAAGGGTCCAATTGTTCGGCAATTTCCTATGATTCCTGGAATTGATTTAACTGGAGAAGTGATTGAAAGTAAGAGCCCTGAGTTTAAGATTGGTGATCTGGTTGTATTAAATGGTTGGGGTGTGGGGGAGTCTCACTGGGGGGGCTTGGCTCAGTTAGCGAGCGTAAAGTCGGAGTGGCTGATTCCGTTGCCCAAAACCTTTACCCCCAAGCAATCTTTGGCGATTGGTACAGCAGGTTATACGGCCATGCTGTGCATTATGGCACTTCAAAAACATGGCCTCAAGCCCGCGGATGGTGAAGTTTTGGTGACTGGGGCTGCTGGCGGAGTGGGTAGTTTTGCAATGAGTCTTTTGCATCAATTGGGCTATACCGTCGTCGCCAGTAGTGGTCGGCCTGAAGAAGCAGATTATTTGAAATCACTTGGCGCATCCGAAGTGATCGATCGCGCCTCTTTATCTCAGCCAGGTAAGCCCTTGGCGAAGGAGCGCTGGGCGGGGGTGGTTGATTCGGTAGGAAGTCATACCTTAGCCAATGCATGCGCGGCAACTAAAGCGAACGGTGCTGTCGCTGCATGTGGTCTAGCGCAGGGAATGGATTTTCCGGCCACGGTTGCCCCATTCATCTTGCGTGGTATCACCCTTTATGGAATCAATAGCGTTACTCAGCCAAAGCAAAAACGCATTGAGGCTTGGGCCCAACTTGCGTCCTTGTGTAAGCCTGACCAATTAATGACAATTGCTAAGGAAATTTCCCTAGGTGAGAGCATTCAGTATGCAGAAGATCTGATGGAAGGTAAGGTTCGTGGACGGGTCATTGTGGACGTTAATCGATAGAGTTCTCAGTCGCTTCTCGTAATGGAAGTGCTAACCAGATCGCTTCCTTTTCTGCTTCACTCAAGTTAGACCAACTTGCGATTTCTTCGATGCTTCGAAAGCATCCAAAGCAGTAGTTAGACTTCGGATTCATTTCACACCAGCTGACACATGGTGAGCCGATGCTTCCATCAGAGTTTCTAATCATCGATAGTTATCCGGGAAAATATTTCTCAGTCTTAGCGACTGATCGTATTCAATGAAGTCAGGAATCTCTCCAGCAACTAATCGATTCTTGTACGATTGCCACATCGCGGGTTCAAATAAATCGGCATGGTGTTTGAGCAGAAGGCCTCGGATTTGATCGTTACCGAGCAAAAATGTTTTATAGGTTTCTGGAAAAATATCTTTAGGACCGATGCGATACCAAGGCTCACTGGCCATTTCATCATCTTCATTACGTGGGGCAGGGACTTCGCGGATTACGCAATCCGTTAAGTATTCAATTTCATCGTAGTCATAAAAGGCGACCCGTCCATAACGTGTGACCCCAAAGTTTTTATACAGCAAATCACCTGGAAAAATATTGGCAGCGATGAGATTTTTAATCGCTTCACCATACTGAATTACGCCATCTTCGATTTCTGCCGGCGTGCCCTCTTGTAAGCGGATATTGAGAGGGGTCATGCGCCGTTCGATATAAAGATGCTTGATCACTAATTCAGCATCGGGGCTGTCTTCCCCGCTGAACTCAAGCAGTGATGCACAGTGTTCCTCGAGCTCAGCAAGCAGTTCGGGAGTGAAACGATTTAACGGGAAGGCAACATTGGAAAACTCGAGTGAGTCAGCCATTCGTCCAACTCGATCATGCTGCTTAACCAATTGGTACTTTGCCATAATTTGATCGCGCGAGGTCTCTTTGGGCGGTGGAAAATAATCTTTAATGAGTTTAAATACATAGGGATAGCTCGGTAGATCAAATACCAGCATCACTAACCCCCGAATTCCAGGGGCAATCCGAAATTGATCGGTGGAGTGCATCAGGTGATGTTGAAAGTCTCTGTAAAACAGGTTCTTACCATGTTTTTGTAATCCAATCATGTTATAGAGCTCTGCCCGGGGTTTATGCGGTAAGAGGCTACGCATAAACGTGACATAAGCCGATGGCACCTCCATATCCACTAGGAAATAGCTATGCGTGAAACTAAAAATGAGACGCAGGTCAACTTCCGAAAGCAAGATGCCATCAATGACTAATTCGCCCTTAGGGTTGTGCATCAGAGCCACCACCAACGGAGTAATCTTTTCTCCATTAATGACACGCCCCATGATGTAGGCGGTCTTATTACGAAAGAATAATGTGCTTAGGGCATGAATCTGAAAATCCGTTGAGCTCGTCGTGTTCGAAAGAGACTCCTGGATGAGTTTAGTTGTTAAGTCAAGATCACGATCTAAATTTTCAAAGGAGTTTTTAAGATCAAAACTCATAATCAAACTTTTTAGGACCGGTTGAAGGCCTTGCATGTCACCTGGGTAGTATGCCCGGTATGATGGCTTTGAGGGCGTCTCATCGTTCTCTAAATATTCGGTTGATATGGTGGGACGGACAAAGATAAATTTATTATTGAAATACTTGCTAGCAAGAATCCGTGTTGTGACCGAGTTAAAAAATGTTTCGGCTAACTCTGGCTGATGAAGATTCGATAGAAGTCCGATGTAATGCAATTTCACTTGTTGCCATATTTCATCGGACAAGGCATGTGCATCAAACTCTTCCTCAAGATTTTGGGCTGTTTCAATGACTCGTTGGTCGTAGAAAGTAATGCGGTCACGCAATAGTTGGCGAATACCATGCCAGTCTTGATTCTCAAATGCCTCTTTGGCTAAGCGACCAGCATCTCTGAAAATGCTGTAATGGCGCATAAATCCTTCAAGCAGGGTTTGGGCCATATCAAAAGCGACTTGCGAGGATAATAGTTTTGGAAACGGATTGTTCATATCAAGAGTGTATCTAGCAATTAATTAGGATTCAAAGATGACCCAGCCAGGCCCCACAGACAATAATCATGCAATAAACCAATTGGTCTATCCATATGGGGAGACCCTAGTGGCGGAGGGAACAACGATGGAACTTGCTCCTGGTGTCTATTGGATACGGATGCCTCTGCCATTTGCCCTCGATCACATTAATTTATGGCTCTTACGGGATCAATTGGACGGTCAGGAAGGCTGGACCATTATGGATTGTGGGATTACCAACGACCATACGAAGTCCTGCTGGGAGTCCATTTTTGCCAATCACCTCCAAGGCTTGCCTATTTTACGAGTATTGGTCACACATATGCATCCAGATCATATTGGTCTAGCCCATTATTTATGTAAGCGCTGGCAGGTCGGGTTATGGATCTCAATGAGCGATTTTCTGATGGCTCAATGGTTAAGTAGTAAAGAAGGCGGTACTGCGATTGGCTTAACCCCGGGTAGCGGTGGGACGGCTGACCATTATGCGCGCCATGGCTTGCAACACGCCGAAGATCTCGAGCGTATTCGTAGTCGCGCAGACTATTACAGCCGCTTAGTGCCCGATGTTCCTAAACGCTATCACCGCATGATGGACGGTGATCATATACAAATTGGGAAGAACAATTGGGTGGTATCGATGGGGTATGGGCATGCGCCTGAACATGCCACGCTTTATTGTGCATCTCTCGGAATCTTCATCTCAGGTGATATGGTCTTGCCCCGCATCTCCACGAATGTCAGCGTTTATGATGCCGATCCCGATGCAAACCCCTTGGAGCTCTATTTGCGATCAATCGATCGTTGGCGATCATTGCCTGCCGAAACTCTCGTATTGCCATCGCATGGTAAACCCTTTAAGGGGTTACATCATCGGATCGAGCAGTTGCATGAGCATCACCGCGCTCGGTTGGATGAGACCGTGATGGCCTGTCAAGAGCCGCGAACCGCTTATGAGATCGTACCAGTTCTATTTCGGAGACCGCTTGATAACCATCAGCTGAGTTTTGCGATGGGTGAGGCTATTGCTCACCTGAACTACCTGTGGCATCAGAAGATCTTGCGGCGCGCTTTGGGCGTGGACGGGATTTGGCGCTTTTGCGCTCTTTCGATTTAGTTTCTGATGACCCTTCAGTGCCCGATGGGCTAGGGGGAGTTGCCAACGCCTCGCCAAATGATTTGATCGCCATGAGAGTGGCACGCTGTACTTCAAGGGTCTGAATCGTTGACTTTAGAACATTGAGGTTGAGGCTCAGCCAAGACTCAACGCTTTTGAGATCTTTAATGCGCTTATCAAGCTCCTCAACATCAAACGTTGGCATTGCGCCATTAAAACCTGATATACCAACACCCATGTCTGGCATAAAAGAGGCTCCGGGTGTCCCAGTCGCATTTTGACCCCACATCGTTTTGAACATTTCTAGGCTCTGATTAAGATCGGGTATTGCGCCAAACATATTTACTCCATATGAGCTAAATCTATAAATTATGAATAAAATAGTAAGTTAACTAAGATTAAAGCCACTTTTAAATTAATGCAATCCCAACATAG
>JBEDHB010000122.1:0-4469 GCA_041174325.1 Pseudomonadota bacterium | reverse complement strand
AGGTCACGACGCGTCGCGCTGCAATCGGGATCATCTCACCCGTTTTTGGATTGCGCCCAGGACGTGCCGTTTTATTGCGCAACTGAAAATTACCAAACCCTGAGATCTTGACCTCAACCCCGGATTCTAAGGTCTCGCCGATGCGATTAAAAAAGGCATCAATCATATCTTTTGCTTCGCGCTTATTAAGACCAACTTGATCAAATAAGGCTTCCGAGAGTTCGTTTTTGGTCACGGTTTGATTATTGGCAGTCATGGCGACACTCTTTTCTGATTCTAATAAGATGGTTTACTGACTAATATAGCAAATCCGGGTTGCGGCTAACGCAATCGCGCTTTGCACTGATTCTTTAAAGCATCCAATAACGCGGTCATACAGGTTTCCACTTCTTTGTCTTGCAGTGTATCCTGATCATTCACCAGGGTGACTCGAAACGCAAGGCTTTTCTCATGAAGCGCCATTGAACTGCTCTCTTTTTGAGGACGAAACTCATCAAAGAGCTCAATTTTGCGAACGAATGGTTGACGTTGCGCCATCATCACATTCAGCAAGGTCTGAGCAGGCATCGATTGCTCAACTACCACTGCAAGATCGCGTTGCACTGCAGGGAATTTACTAATCTCAGTTGGTACAGGTAAGCCAACATCACGAATCGCGTCCCAATTGAGGGCAAATAATACCGGGGCTGAGCTCAGCTCATAGGCTTGCTGTAAAGCTGGATGCAACTCACCAATCCAACCAATCACGTGATCGCCTAAATAAACATGAGCGCTGCGGCCAGGATGTAAAGCAGGATGGGCTTCTACAGCAGCTTTGGTCTCAATCTGCAAAGGAGTTAGCACGCGTTGCAGATCACCCTTCACATCAAAGAAATCCAGCAAGCGATTGGGTAACGCCCATTGCTCAGGATTTGCATAGCCATAGGCTAAGCCACCCACTTGTTTAGTTTGTACAAAACCAGCCACCACGCCAGGGGCTTCGATCTGACTGGCGTCTCTCGTAAATACTCGGCCGATCTCAAAAATACGAACCCGTCCAGCGCCACGATTAAGATTACTGCGTAAGTTCTGTAAGAGACCGCCCCATAAGTTGCTTCGCATCACACCATACTGACTCGCAATCGGATTCAGTACGGTAATGGGTTTGTTCTGACCCATCTGCAGTTCAGATTGGGGGTCAATAAATCCGAAGTTCAAAACCTCTTGATACCCCTCGTGTGCCAAGCGATGGCGCAGCGCATGCACAGGTCGTTGGCGCTCCAGCGGCGCACTCATCTTCAGCTCGGCTTTGGGTGGGTGATCGGGAATGTTCTCGAATCCATATAAACGGGCTACTTCTTCAATGAGATCCTCTTCAATATCAAGATCAAAGCGATAACTTGGAGCCTTTACAGTGAATACACTAGCCTCGCCTTGCCCTGAAACGGTGAACTCAAGACCCAAACGTTTAAACACATCGCTCACTTGCTCGATGCTCAATGGAATACCAATCACACGTTGAGCTCGCTCTAGGCGCATCGATACGGCTTTGCGTTTTGGCAAATGCGTGATTTGATCATCGATTGGCCCTAATTGACCGCCACAGATCTCCACAATGAGTTGACTGAGGTAATCCAATGCGGAGATCGTCAATTGCGGGTCAACACCCCGCTCAAAGCGATGGCCCGCATCGGTCGTAAAGTGATAGCGTCGAGCTCGGCCTGCAATCGCTGCTGGCCACCAAAAGGCTGCCTCAACATAAATGTTGTGGGTTGTATCACTCACTGCGGTGCGATCGCCGCCCATGATGCCAGCAAGACTGATGGGGCCACCCTGATCCGCAACTACTCCAACGCGCAATCCCTCTAGATGGGCTTCCACGGTTTGATCGTTGAGTAACTTCAATGACTCACCAGGCTTGCCCCAGCGCACTTCAATCGGAGCCTTTAGTTGATCAAGATCGAAAATGTGATTAGGCTGACCGATCTCAAGCATGACGTAGTTAGAAATATCCACTAATGGTGAAATGCTGCGCTGACCAGCGCTCGCCAGACGATCTTTTATCCAAGTTGGTGTTGCTACCTTGACATTGACTCCCCGAATCACGCGTCCGGCAAACCGACCGCACAGATCCGAATCGATTATTTTGACCGGCACACGGTCGTTAATCGATGTTGCAAGCGGCTCACGCTTTGGAACACAAAGAGCCGCTCCGGTAATCGCAGCGACCTCTCTCGCAATACCAATGATCGATAAGCAATCGGCCTTATTCGGGGTCAGCTTGATCGTAAAGAGTTGATCGTCTAAATGAAGGTACTTGCGCAGATCCTCGCCCACAGGAGCATCATTGGGTAGCTCAAGAATACCGGCATGATCATCGCCTAGACCCAACTCGCGTCCAGAACATAACATCCCGTTACTTTCAACTCCCCGTAACTTACCAACCTTGATCTGAAATGGTTTTCCACCGACTTCGCTGGGTGGCAACTCGGCCCCAACCAAGGCACACGGAATTTTGATGCCAGCACGCGCGTTCGGTGCGCCACACACAATTTGCAAATTAGGGTGATTGGGTCCCGCATTCACACGACAGACCCGCAAGCGATCCGCATCGGGGTGCTGCTCTGCTGAAATAATTTCAGCAATGACGATCTTAGTAAATGGCGGTGCCAGTGAGCGCCGCTCCTCAACCTCAAGACCAGCCATGGTCAAGGCGTGCGATAGCGCCTCACTATCAATGGGCGGATTAACGAACTGGCGTAACCACGATTCAGAAAATTGCATGATGGGAACTAAGCCGGAAATTGCGCGAGGAAGCGCAGATCGTTATCAAAGAAAAGGCGCAGATCGTCGATGCCATAACGCAGCATGGTCAGACGCTCGAGGCCCGATCCAAAGGCAAATCCCATATACCGCTCAGGGTCGATCCCCATATTACGTAATACATTGGGGTGAACTTGCCCCGCCCCAGAGATCTCCAACCATCGACCCGCTAATTTACCGCTCGCAAAGGCCATATCAATTTCGGCCGAGGGCTCAGTAAATGGAAAATACGATGGTCGAAAGCGTACTTCTAAGGCGTCGGTCTCAAAAAAGGTGCGCAAGAAATCGGTGTAGACACCCTTGAGATCAGCAAAGGAAACATTCTTTGCAATCCACAGGCCCTCCACTTGATGGAACATGGGTGAATGGGTAGCATCGCTATCCACGCGGTAGGTTCGGCCTGGCGCAATCACTTTGATCGGCGGCATATCGTCTTGACCGTATCGTTTGACGTGCTCGCTCGCGTAACGTACCTGAATCGGGCTGGTGTGCGTTCTGAGTAAAAGCGGTTTGCCTTGCGCGTCCTGACCATCAACATAGAAGGTATCCTGCATGGAGCGTGCGGGGTGATTCTCTGGACTATTTAAGGCAGTGAAGTTAAACCAATCGGTTTCAATCTCTGGGCCATCGGCTACATCAAAGCCAATTGAATGGAAAATGGTTTCAACCCGTTCCCAGGTTCGCATGACGGGATGCAAGCTACCCAATACCTGCCCACGACCAGGCAATGAGACATCGATCGCCTCTGCAGCAAGTCGGGCTTGTAATACGTGATCCGCTAGCGCTTGACGGCGCGCATTTAAGGCATCCTCAACGGCTGTTTTGGCTTGATTAATCAGAGCGCCAGCACTCTTGCGCTCTTCGGGCGACATCCCACCAAGCGCTTTTAAGCGCTCAGTTAAAAGTCCTGATTTACCGAGATACCGAGCTTTTGCATCCTCCAAAGCAGCGGGGTCGCTGGCTTTGGAGAAATCGCGTTTGGCATCCTCGACAAGTTGGTCGAGAGAAACCATGCCTGCAGGAACTTAAGCGTGTGCTACAGCAGATTTAACACGTGTCACCAAAGCCGCAAATGCGTCTTTGTCCAACACGGCCATATCCGAGAGGACTTTACGATCGAGTTCGATCGACGCTTTCTTCATGCCATTCATGAACACGCTATAGGTCATATCGTGTTCACGCACAGCAGCGTTGATCCTTGCAATCCATAAAGCACGGAATACGCGCTTCTTATTACGACGGTCGCGGTAGGCATATTGCCCAGCGCGCATGACCGCTTCTTTAGCGATCCGGAATACGTTTTTACGACGTCCACGATAGCCAGTTGCAGCATCGGTGACTTTCTTATGACGGGCTCTCGCTGTAACCCCACGTTTTACTCTTGGCATTGTGCTCTCCTAAGATTTATGCGTAAGGCATCATGGCGCGAATCGACTTAACATCGGATTTCGCGACCGGAGCGGAACCCCGCAATTGACGCTTGTTCTTGGTGGTTTTCTTGGTGAGGATGTGACGCTTAAACGCCTGTCCTCGCTTGATGGATCCGCTCGCGCGGACCTTGAAGCGCTTGGCTGCGCCACTTTTGGTCTTCATTTTGGGCATGACTGCTCCCTTTTCATTCTCTGTGCGACTACGGTGGCAACCGACGGCTGCTCTTCCTGTACCGA
>JBEDHB010000121.1:0-4471 GCA_041174325.1 Pseudomonadota bacterium | reverse complement strand
CAAGGCCCAAGAAAATACCGATCTCAAATGGCACGCCAGCCAAACGGGTGGTAATCAAACCAACACCGTAAATCTGCGCAACCACATATACGAAGGAGCACAAGATTGCAGCCAAAATACCAATTAAACGAGGTAGATTGCCGTCATAACGAGCGCCCAAGAAGTCAGGGATCGTAAATTGACCAAACTTGCGCAAGTATGGTGCCAAGAAGAGTGCCACTAAGCAGTAGCCACCCGTCCAACCCATAATGAAGGCCAAACCGCCATAACCGGTGAGGTACAAGGTACCTGCCATACCGATAAACGACGCTGCCGACATCCAGTCAGATCCTGTCGCCATGCCGTTATAGACTGCGGGCACTCGTCGACCAGCCACATAGTATTCTGCAGCTTCGTTGGTTCGGCTCATCACACCGATACCGGCGTAGAGCATTACGGTTGCGCCTAAGAAGACATAACCGATCATTACACGTGACAATCCCATTTGCTCGAGAATTGCCAGTACAACAACGAATGTTAAGAATCCGCCGGTGTACCAAGCGTAGACTTTGTTTAGCTTCTTTTGAAAGTCGGCGTTACTACCACCGCCGCCGAAGAGACTTCCGTCACCAGGTGTCATTCCAGCCATGATTAGTCATCCTCCGCTTCAGCACAGTCATACTCTTGATCGAGCTTGTTCATATAGTGTGCGTAATAGGCAATGATCGCTACATAGACGACCAATGCGCCTTGCGCGCCGACCCAGAAGCTAAATGGCCATCCAAAAAAATTGAATGACAATTCTCTGGCGTTGTAGCCAACAACATAGGTCACAACAAACCAAATCACTAACAATACAGATGTTATGCGAAGGTTCTTTGACCAATATTGTTTATGCGATTCTGTTAATTGCATAACAGTTTCTCCTTAAGTTATTAAAAACATCTACTTCAAACTTCGTACTACTACTTCATGCTGCTAAGCAGTTAAACCGGTCTCCCGCTCCAACTGCTTGGCAAATTTCGGCTCAAATTCTTTTAAATGCCTGATGATTTTTACTGCTTCTTCGGGCTCTTGGCGATCCACATAAACCCTTGCTAATTGGTACCAACCATAGGGGCTCATGGGCTGAAGTTGAGTGTTTTTCTTTAAAGCCTTGATTGCCTCATCAAAACGGCGTTGCTGAATTAGGGTTAGCCCTAATCCATACCAAGCTAGATCCATCTTCTCATCAAGTTTGAGAGCTTTACGAAAACCAAACTCGGCATCCTCTATTTGACCCAATTCTTCTTGCAAATATGCAAGGTTGTACCAAGAGTAGGCTGGAGCATCCGAGCGTTGCACGACCATCTTGTAAAAGGCAATTGCACCCTCTTTATCACCCGCTTCAGTTTTCAAATACGCAAGACTTGACAGCACATAAGGATCGTTTGGGTATTCGCGCAGCATTTCTTCAAACACTGCCATGGCTTGTTGCTTTAAGCCAATCACGATCAGTGCAGAAGCTCGGAACTTATAAAGGTGCCAGCGCAAATCATGCTTTACTGACATAGCTCAACCCCAATCGTGACACAGTGCTCAATCTTTGCCAGAGTTACTGCAATGTATAAAACAGCCACCATGCAAAATGCTACAAATGGAATTTGGTGATCGGCAATTTGCCTTGGCGAGATAAATCGGGCCACGCTAGTCCAAGGCTTATTCACGATTTGGAATAGCTGATAAAAGAGATTGGTTTCGCGCTTCACTCCGGTTAAAACGTACAGCAACCCTTGACCAATTAATCCCAGTCCACCGATATATAAAAGTAATTGAGCGATATTCAGAAATAAAAGCACGAAAAGCCTTATGGAGCCTAATAAAAAACCAATGTGGATTATGGTTGTGGGACAAAAACACCCAAATCGGTGCTTACCCTAGGTCGTTGTAAATAAATCCCTTGGTGTTAGGGGCTTACCCTAAAGATGTCAATTTAACTTTACGATCTTGGAATCCAAGTGCCGTTCTTAGCGAGGGTTTTAAGCTTTCTCAGGCTATTCGCCTCGCGTGCGATCGAACTCCATAGACAAAGTAACAACTCACAGGTTGCCAAGGTATCGGCTGCTGCTTGGTGGCGGACTGCACACTCAATTCCAAAATGGGATAACCAGTCATCTAAGGCGCGCGCCTTGGGCTTTAATCCAGATAGTGCAGCTAGCGGCTCAATGTCAATCCAATCATTACTCAATGGCGCTAAGCGAAGTTGCTGATACGCGCGATTAATCATGGCGTGATCAAAAGGCGCATGAAATGCTAAGAGAGGAGAGTTGCCCACCCAATTGCGAAACTCCTCCAACACCTCAACGGCGGGTCTGCCCTTCGATTGAGCACCAACGCCAATGTGATGCACCAATATATTGTCTTTATCCGAAGCAAACTCTTGCTTTAGAACTGCTTCGTAACTATCACCCAAAATAATCGAGGGCCTAGCAAAGCCTGGTCCCACCTGAATCGCAATCGCAGCAATTGCCAGTAAACGATCGCGATGCGGATTGAGGCCACTTGTCTCCACATCCAATACAACCCAACGATTGGGTTCAGGTCTTGATTGGCCAATCCCAAACCGAGTCAATAAACTAGCGAACATAGTCCAATTCAAGACGCTGTTGCAAGCTGCGGACTTTTGATAAAGACTCACGTAAGATGGTCTTATCCACCGAATTTAATTGCTCCACATCTACCGCATTGGGGTTGCCGCCAATCGCATGAGCATCAATCTGTGCGGCCAAACGTAAGGTTTGCAGATACTCAAAGGCTGCAATCCAGGCAATGCTCTCTGATTCATTGAGTTTTAATGCACGACCAATTGCAGCAAGTCGCTCTCGCGTATTGACGGCACTTATACCATTGGCCAATGAATAGATTCGGGCGCAGTCGACCACAATTGCGGTACCTTGTAACTTAATATCGATGATTTTCTTCCCATCGAGCTCTTTGGTTTCCAAACTACCAAACCAGTTAAATGGCACTTTCCACTTCAGAGAGTTTTCAACCAGCAATTTAATGAATCGTGGGGTGGCCTCTGCGTGCTTCACAACGTAATTACGTAATGGCTCAAGCAAAGACTCGTTGCCGGCAAGCGCCCTAAAGTCAAAGAAGATGCTGGCATTAAGAAGATCCTCTGGATTGCCTTGCTCAATCCAACGTGCGAAGCGTTGCAACCACTCCTGTTGGCTAATACAAAGCTCAGGGTTACTCGCCATGATGTTGCCTTTACATAATGGATAGCCACATGCATCAAGAGCATGATTAACGTCTTTGGCAAACGCAAGATAACGTGCTTTGTGGGAAACCTCGGAGTCCATAAAAATGAGTGCGTTATCTTGATCGGTCGCAATGGTCTGCTCACTGCGACCCTCTGAACCGAGCGAGATCCATGCAAATCGGTCCATACTCAAATCATGTTGCTTGGCAAAGATAGCAATCAGTTGTGCCGTTAATACATCGTTGAGGTGACTAATTAATGCGGTCAATTGGCGCGCTTGCACACCTTGGCCTAAGAGATTTCGAGCAAATTTGCGAATATTGCTAGCACATTCTTTTAGGCTTGCCACATCTTCGGCCGCCCGAATTGCACTGCTAATGTTGTTAAGAGACAAGCGTTGTAGAGAAAATAAATCGCGCTCCGAAATAATGCCAACCAGCTCCTTGCCACGTAATACTGGTAAATGACGAATGTGATACCGAGACATCATTAGGCCAGCCGTCTCAGCAGTATCGTCTATGGATAAAGTTTTTACGTCACGCGACATGATTTGGGAAATCGGCGTTTCGAGGGGAACTTGTGCAAGCGTTACCCGACTTAACACGTCGTAGCGGGTCAAGATGCCAACAATAGTTCCGCCTTCATCAACCACTAAGACAGAGCCTACTTTTTTATCATGAATTAATTGCAAGGCAACCTTCAATGGGGTGTCGGGACGAACCGAAATCGGCTTCTTGAGCGCCAGATCGCGCATTGGACTTTCAAGTGACTGCTCGGTTAATGCTTGAGAGGCAAAACTATTACGCAAAGCCGTCCTTGATTCCTCAAGGAGCTTCAAGATACGGTTATTTAAGAAGTCACTGAAGGGCTTGGAGCGCTTTGCAAGCTCATGCATACGCTCTATGGGTAATGCTAAGCAAAAACAATCATCGATTGCGACATATTTTGAGGTCACCGGACGACCTGCATAGCAAGCGCTCACTGAAAATAAATCTCCGGGGTCGAGCTCAAAGCCTGTTTCCTCAAAGCCTGGGATCAAACGCCGGCCGGATACCCTGCCTTGACGAATGAGATACAGCATCTTTGGTACACCGTCTGCTGGAGAGAGAATGACTTCTTCAGGAGCAAAGTACGATTCAGCAGAATGATGTAAAAAGAAGTCGACGTCCTGCTCTACCATTTTTGAAAAAGGTAGTACGCGCATTAATTGCTGACGTAAATTTTGTACAAGGCTGTACGATATGGGAG
>JBEDHB010000120.1:0-4497 GCA_041174325.1 Pseudomonadota bacterium | reverse complement strand
CGCACACAATCAAACGCTTCGAGTAATTTATTGGCTTCGGCTTCTTCAGTGCCGTGCTCAATGAGGTAATGACTAACTTCAAGGGCTGCTCTCGAAATTAATACGGCCTTACCAATCGCAATGCCTTTAGAGACCGCAATACCATGGAGCGCAAAGGTCATTCCTACTCGCCCTCACCAAATCGGTCTTGAATCAGCTCACAAATTTTCTTTAGGGCTTCGTCTTCTTTCTCGCCAACAGTCTCAATCGTAACGGTGCTTCCCATACCAGCAGCAAGCATCATCACGCCCATAATGCTTTTGGCATTAATACGTCGGCCGTTCTTGCTCATAAAAACCTCGCACGTGTATTCGCTAGCGAGTTGCGATAACTTTGCGGACGCGCGTGCGTGCAGGCCAAGCTTATTAATGATTTCAATATCAACTTTTGGCATCGCTCGTTCCTGCATTCTGATTCAAAATAAGTTCGGCCTCGGTCATTGAGGAGGGCGCTCCTAAACGAATAATGCCATTTTGCCCACCCTGCATGGCTTTAAGAGCAACCGATTCCACTCCGGTACCCCGATAAGAAATCGCCCGCATCAGCATTGGCAAGTTCACGCCAGCCAGCACAATCACCTTACATGAAAAGAGTCCAGATTTGGCAAGCCGGGTAGCAACATTTGCTGGGGTAGCGCCCATGACGTCCGTTAAAACCAATATGCCATGTTCACTTTGGACCTGGGTGGCCGCTTCATAGACGCGATCAAAACTAATCTTGGTGTCTTCATGCGGAGGAATATCAACTGAAGCCATACGAACCGGCGCCTTGCCATAAGTATGCTCAACAAAGCCAAGCATTGATCCGGCAATTGGAGTGTGGGCAACAATCAGAATTCCTGGCACCTTAAATGAGCTCCTTTTCGAGCAATGTAAGCCATTTTTGTGCAATATCCAAATTGGTTTGTTGAGTAATTTCCACAAAACAGGTTGGGCTTGTGACATTAATCTCGGTCAAGTAACCCCCGATCATGTCAAGGCCCACCAAGAACAAGCCACGCTTAGCCAGAATAGGAGCTAAATGATTTGCAATTTCCTCCTCGCGCGTTGTCAGGGCCATGGCTAGGCCTTTGCCACCAACGGCTAAGTTCCCACGAATCTCTGAGCCCTGCGGAATGCGTGCCAAAGCATAAGGCATAACCTCACCCCCAATGAGTAAAACGCGCTTATCGCCCGAGGTAATTTCTGGCAAGTAACGTTGCGCCATGAGGGTGCGTGCACCATTCTCGCCAAGCGTTTCAACAATGCTAGCCAAATTAAGGCCATCGGGTCCCACCCGAAATACGCCCATGCCTCCCATACCATCGAGCGGCTTAATTACAATGTCGTGATGCAGCCGATGAAAATCGCGGATCGCATGCATATCGCGCGTCACTAAGCTTGGCGGGATAAATTGCGGGAACTCTGTAATCGAGAGTTTTTCAGAATGATTGCGAACCGCATCTGGAGAATTAAATACACGCGCGCCCTGTAAAACAGCAGCCGATAAGATCCAGGTACTTGTTAGATACTCCACAGTGAATGGTGGATCTTGGCGCATTAAGACCGCTGAAAAGTATTCCAACGGATGTTCCTCAAATGAACCTAGCGTATACCAATACTCACCATCTAAAAGTTCAATCGCTTGGCAGCGCGCCCTGGCCTTGCCTTGACCCCATACTAAATCATGGCTTTGGGTATACCAAATCGCATGCCCCGCAGCATGTGCGGCGCGCATCATGGCTAAAGTACTGTCTTTGTCGACCTTAAATGAATCGAGTGGATCGGCAATAAACAGTAATTTCATGGCCAGACTTAAGCGGCCTCGGCATCCGGGTCGGTGCGCTCAAGCTCAAGCGATGCAGCGAGCAGAGCCAAACGGGCTACAACGCCATATAAGTAAAAACGGTTTGGTGCTGCGCTGCCTGGCTTTGCTTTCATATCCGGCATCGCGTTTTGCTCAAACGCGAGAGGCACAAAATGCATGCCAGGAGCATTTAGATTTTCATCCGGCCCACGATCGGTGTGAACTCGATAAAAACCACCCACCACATAACGATCGATCATGTAAACCACAGGTTCGGCCACTGCCTCATTGACCTTCTCAAAGGTGTAGACACCTTCTTGGACAATCACATCGCTCACCTCAAGGCCTTCTTTAACGACACTCATCTTGTTACGATCACGGCGATTTAAGTTCTTTAAATCATTGGGCTCATGCGCAATCATCACGCCCATTCCATAGGTTCCGGCATCAGGCTTCACGACCACATAGGGCTTATCTTTAATTCCGTACTCCCGGTATTTCTTGGCGGTCTTTTTGAGCACTTGATCAACGGCTGCGAGTAATTGCTCTTCCCCCTTTTGCTCATGAAAATCCATACCCGTGCAACGGGCGTAATAGGGATTAATCATCCACGGATCAATATTGATTAATTTGGCAAATTTCTTTGCTAACTCCTCATACGCTTGGAAATGATTGGATTTACGACGAATCGGCCAGCCCGCATGCAAACCTGGTAATAAGTATTGCTCGTACACGTTCTCCAAGATTGGAGGTATACCGGCAGACAAATCATTATTTAGCAAAATAGAGCAGGGATCAAAATCCTTGAGGCCCAAACGGCTCTTGCGCAAACCTAAACGCGTTAGCGGCTCTAAGACTAATTTGCCACCCTCTGGCAATTCAATGGTGGTCGGTTTTTTAATGTCGTCCGATAACGTGCCCAAACGAACATTTAACCCAGCTTGGCGCAGAATCGAGGACAAGCAAGCAATATTCTGTAAGTAGAAAGTATTGCGTGTATGCCGCTCCGGAATCAATAGTAAATTTTTAGCCTCCGGGCAGATTTTCTCAATCGCCGCCATGGCGGCCTGAACAGCCAAGGGCAACATTTCTGGAGATAGGTTATTAAACCCACCCGGAAATAGATTGGTATCAACAGGAGCTAGCTTAAACCCTGAATTACGCAAGTCAACCGAGCAATAAAATGGTGGGGTATGCTCCTGCCATTCCAAGCGAAACCAGCGCTCAATTGTTGGGGTAGCTTCGAGGACTTTCGACTCGAGCTCTAAGAGGGGGCCACTTAAGGCGGTAATAAGATGCGGGACCATTACCGCATTGTAAGTTTTTTGAGAGAAAGACGCGGAATCTTGCGATTCCGCGCTTAAAAACTAGGCAACCAACCAGTGCCACCTAGTGAGGGGTAAAAAAACAACAAATCACTATTGCAATGCCATGCTACGAACTGCTATTTGATGATTGGGCTTGTTGGAATCACTAAAAACCAACAAACCCGTTTCATCAAAATGCTTATTTTGAATAAGCGGTCTCACCGTGCGATACGAGATCAAGACCTTCGCGCTCTTGATCTTCGTTAACACGTAAACCAATCACAATATCCACAATCTTGTAAGCAATCAGAGAAACAACTGCACACCAGACAATGGTGATACCAACACCTTCAGCCTGGATCAATACTTGGCTAGCGATTGAGAAATCATCATCACCAGTTCCACCAAGACTTGGGGCAGTAAATACGCCAGTTAGGATCGCACCAATGATGCCGCCAACGCCGTGAACGCCAAACACATCTAAGGAATCGTCCGCACCCAGCATTTTCTTCAAGCCACTTACTGCCCAGAAGCAGATAAAGCCGCAAACGAGCCCAATCACAATCGCGCCCATTGGCCCAACTGTGCCGCAAGCTGGAGTAATACCGACAAGTCCAGCAATTGCGCCAGATGCTGCGCCCAACATGGAAGCTTTACCTCTAAACATGGTCTCAGCTATATTCCAAGCGAGCACTGCTGCTGCTGGAGCAAGCAAGGTGTTAATGAAAGGCAATGTAGCAGACGCATTGGCTTCTAAGTTCGAGCCAGCATTAAATCCAAACCAGCCCACCCAGAGGAGTGATGCACCAACCATGGTTAGGGTCAAGCTATGGGGCGTCATCGCATCTTTACCATAACCAATCCGCTTACCAATCATATAAGCGCCAACTAAACCTGCGATACCAGCGTTAATATGAACTACCGTACCACCAGCAAAGTCCAGATCGCCTTTACCAAGCAGATAGCCTCCTGGACCCCAAACCATGTGAGCGATTGGGAGGTAGGCAAAGGTGAACCAAATGGCACAGAACAGAAGCACTGCTGCAAACTTCATTCTCTCTGCGAACGAACCAACGATCAGACAGGCAGTAATACCCGCAAATGTTGCTTGGAAGGTAACGAATATAAGTTCTGGGATCTTTGAGGTATCCGTAAAGGTGTCGGACAAGGATTCAATCGTAACGCCCGATAAGAAGAGCTTACTGAAGTTACCAATAAATAAGCCTTCGCCACCAAATGCTAACGAATACCCATAGATCACCCACAAAACAGCAATTAGTGAGAATACGGTCATCACTTGCATCAAAACCGATAGCATGTTTTTACTGCGGACTAAACCGCCATAAAACAAGGCCAAGCCTGGAAC